>NZ_CAXUGK010000006.1:0-141443 GCF_964250605.1 Bacteroides sp. AR20
GGATTGGATAAGTGCTGAAAGCATCTAAGTACGAAGCCAGCCACAAGATTAGATTTCTCAGGGTCGTTGTAGACTACGACGTTGATAGGATGCAGGTGTACAGGCAGCGATGTCATAGCCGAGCATTACTAATTGCCCGTCCACTTTTTGCCTTCCGTGTATGGAGGTATATACGTTCAGCAATGTATGGACACTTTACTTTTTTCTCATCATGTCTGCCTTATTCAGGTGACTACAGCACCGGGGTTCCACCTCTTCCCATTCCGAACAGAGAAGTTAAGCCCGGTCACGCCGATGGTACTGCGTAACAGTGGGAGAGTAGGTAGTCGCCGTTTTCAGAAGAAGCCTCCGTGTCTGATAAGGATACGGAGGCTTTGTTCGTTTTATATCTTTACATATACTTGGATGCCGGCATGGATTGTTCTTGTGTTTTAGGCCATGAGTTTTCTGCTGATTTGTAGTGATATCAGGGTGAAATGAACATAAAAAAATGAATATTTTACTCTAAATACTACATAATGAGGATAATTATTCGTATCTTTGTCGCCCGAATAAACAAAAGAAGCTTTGGGAAAGTTTGATAAATACAAAATAGACCTGAAAGGTATGCAAGCAGATTCATGCAAATATGAGTTTGTGCTAGACAACCTTTTCTTTGCCAATATTGATGGACCGGAAGTGCAGAAGGGTAAAGTCAATGTGGTGTTAGTTGTAAAGAAAACATCTCGTGCTTTCGAATTGAACTTCCAGACAGACGGAATGGTGTGGGTGCCATGTGACCGTTGTTTGGACGATATGGAACAGCTTGTCAGCTCGACAGATAAGCTGCTGGTTAAGTTCGGTCATGAATATGCCGAAGAAGGTGACAATCTCATTGTAATTCCCGAAGAGGAAGGTGAGATTAATGTAGCATGGTTTATGTACGAGTTTGTAGCTTTGGCCATCCCCATGAAGCATGTGCATGCTCCGGGTAAGTGTAACAAGGCAATGACCAGCAAATTGAGTAAGCATATGCGCACTACTCCGGATGATGATATGGCTGAGGACACATTTGCTCCGGAAGAAGAGGTGGAGCTGATGAATGAAGAAGAAACGCAGGTAGACCCGCGTTGGGACGAATTAAAGAAAATATTAGATAACAATTAAAGATTAAAGAAAATGGCACATCCTAAGAGAAGACAGTCAAAAACAAGAACTGCGAAGAGAAGAACTCATGATAAAGCAGTAGCTCCTACACTGGCTATTTGCCCGAATTGTGGTGAGTGGCATGTATATCACACTGTATGTGGTGCATGTGGTTACTATAGAGGTAAGCTTGCAGTTGAAAAGGAAGCTGCCGTATAATTACGGTCAGTTTGACTAAAACTTATACTTGAATATCGGGCGTCTAAAAAGATTTGTAATTTAATAAGCAAACCTTTTTAGACTACCGTTGTTTCAGTAGTTCTATAAGTAAACAAGATTTTAATGGAAAAAATAAATGCAGTAATTACAGGAGTCGGCGGTTATGTACCTGATTACGTCTTGACGAACGACGAAATCTCAAGAATGGTGGATACGAATGACGAATGGATTATGACTCGTATCGGAGTAAAGGAAAGACGTATCCTGAATGAAGAAGGGTTAGGTAGTTCCTATATGGCGCGTAAAGTTGCCAAACAGCTGATGCAACGTACTGGCGCGGATCCGGATGATATAGATCTGGTGATTGTAGCTACTTCCACTCCGGATTATCATTTCCCTTCTACAGCTTCTATTTTATGTGATAAGTTAAGGCTGAAAAATGCATATGCTTTTGACTTGCAGGCAGCCTGCAGCGGATTTCTCTATCTGATGGAGACGGCGGCCAATTTCATCCGTTCTGGAAGATATAAGAAGGTTATCATTGTGGGAGCCGACAAGATGTCGTCAATGGTTGATTATACAGACCGTGCTACTTGTCCTATCTTTGGAGACGGCGCTGCAGCTTTCATGCTCGAGCCGACAACAGAAGATGTAGGTATTATGGATGCTATTCTGAGAACCGACGGCAAAGGTTTGCCTTTCCTGCATATGAAAGCGGGTGGTTCGGTTTGTCCTCCCTCTTATTTTACCGTAGACAACCACATGCATTACATTTATCAGGAAGGACGTACTGTGTTTAAGTATGCCGTATCCAATATGTCGGATGTTAGCGCGGCCATTGCCGAGAAAAACGGTCTGACAAAGGATAGTATTGACTGGGTGATTCCGCACCAGGCCAATCTTCGTATCATCGATGCTGTGGCACATCGTCTGGAAGTTCCTCGTGAGAAAGTACTGATTAATATCGAACGTTACGGCAATACCAGTGCTGCTACGTTGCCTCTTTGTATCTGGGACTTTGAAGATAAGCTGAAGAAAGGCGACAATCTTATTTTCACTGCATTCGGCGCAGGATTTACCTGGGGAGCCGTGTATGTGAAGTGGGGATACGACGGAAAGAAGCAGTAACATACTATTGCTAAATATAATATGATAAAACGCATCCTATTTCGATTCGATGCGTTTTTTTGTCTCAATTCAAATACTGAAGTCATGCACAAAGCAGGTTTTGTAAATATCGTGGGAAATCCGAATGTGGGCAAATCCACATTGATGAACGTTTTGGTAGGTGAGCGTATTTCTATCGCCACTTTCAAGGCGCAGACCACCCGTCATCGGATTATGGGCATCTATAATACGGATGACATGCAAATTGTGTTTTCGGACACTCCGGGTGTATTGAAGCCAAACTATAAGTTGCAGGAGTCCATGCTTAATTTCTCCACTTCGGCATTGGCGGATGCAGATGTGTTGCTGTATGTGACAGATGTGGTTGAGACTCCCGACAAGCATAATGATTTTGTGGAGAAAGTAGGACACTTGGACGTTCCGGTATTGCTGCTTATCAATAAGATTGATTTAAGCAACCAGGAAAAGCTGGTGGAACTGGTGGAAGCATGGAAGGAATTGCTGCCGAAGGCGGAAATTATTCCTATCTCTGCTACTTCGAAATTTAATGTGGATTATGTCATGAAGCGGGTGAAGGAGCTGTTGCCCGACTCTCCTCCCTATTTCGACAAGGACCAGTGGACGGACAAGCCGGCGCGTTTCTTCGTGACCGAAATAATCCGTGAGAAAATTCTGTTGTACTACGATAAGGAAATCCCTTATTCGGTGGAGGTGATGGTAGAACAGTTTAAGGAGGAGGCAAAGAAGATTCATATCAGTGCCGTAATCTATGTGGAGCGTGATTCGCAAAAAGGTATTATCATAGGCAAGCAGGGGAAGGCTTTGAAGAAAGTGGCTACTGAAGCGCGCCGTGATTTGGAGAGGTTTTTCGGGAAAACGATATTCCTGGAGACGTTTGTGAAAGTTGATAAGGATTGGCGGAGTTCGGACAAGGAACTGCGTAATTTTGGTTATCAGCTGGATTAAGAGTTATTCATACGACTGTGACAGTCGCAAAAAACAAAGAGTGTGAACTATGGGAAATTTAGTTGCAATCGTAGGACGTCCCAATGTGGGAAAGTCTACATTATTTAACCGTCTGACCAAGACACGTCAGGCAATTGTGAATGAGGAAGCGGGAACCACCCGTGACCGCCAATATGGAAAGACCGAATGGTTGGGACGTGAGTTCTCCGTGGTAGATACCGGCGGTTGGGTAGTGAACTCTGATGATATTTTCGAAGAAGAGATTCGTAAGCAGGTATTGATGGCGGTGGACGAAGCCGACGTGATACTGTTTGTGGTGGATGTGATGAATGGGGTTACGGACCTCGACGAGCAGGTAGCTGCCATCTTGCGTCGTGCCAAGAAGCCTGTGTTGCTGGTTGCCAATAAGACTGATAATCATGAACTGCAATACAATGCCCCTGAGTTCTATAGCTTGGGTTTGGGTGACCCTTATTGTATTTCTGCTGTAACGGGTAGCTGTACGGGCGATATGATGGACCTTATCGTCAGCAAGTTCAAGAAGGAATCTGATGAAATTCTGGACGAGGATATTCCCCGCTTTGCAGTAGTGGGACGCCCTAATGCCGGAAAGTCTTCCATAGTCAATGCCTTTATTGGAGAAGACCGCAACATCGTGACGGAGATTGCCGGTACCACGCGCGATTCTATCTATACCCGCTACAATAAATTCGGTTTTGATTTCTACCTGGTAGATACGGCGGGTATCCGTAAGAAGAACAAGGTGAATGAGGATTTGGAGTACTACTCCGTAATCCGTTCCATTCGTTCCATTGAGAATGCAGATGTATGTATTTTGATGGTAGACGCTACGCGTGGCATCGAAAGCCAGGATTTGAATATCTTCTCCTTGATACAGAAGAATGCCAAGGGGCTGGTGGTTGTGGTGAATAAGTGGGACTTGGTGAAGGACAAGACTGTGAAGGTGATGAAGACTTTCGAAGATGCTATCCGCAACCGTTTCGCTCCGTTTGTGGATTTTCCTATCATCTTTGCTTCGGCACTGACCAAACAGCGTATTCTGAAGGTATTGGAAGAGGCGCGTGATGTGTACGAAAATCGTATGACGCGTATTCCGACAGCTCGTTTGAACGAGGAAATGCTGCCGCTTATCGAGGCGTATCCACCCCCTTCAATTAAGGGTAAGTATATCAAGATAAAGTATATTACGCAGTTGCCCAATACCCAGGTACCGTCATTTGTTTATTTTGCAAATCTTCCACAATATGTGAAAGAGCCTTACAGACGATTCCTGGAAAATAAGATGCGTGAGAAATGGAAGTTGACCGGAACTCCGATAAATATCTATATCCGGCAGAAGTAAAATATATCGTGATGATATAGTCGATTCTATTAACTGGTTTTATGAAGAGAAAGCGTCCGGAACATAGCTTCCGGACGCTTTCTTATGTAATAGGTTAGAAAATGAGGTGTGGTTTTATCCTTCAAGGTTCTGTATCTCCACTTCTTTGACTTTCCGGAATAGGTCAGATGCAAATATGAAACTGTTCAACCGCTCGTTGGTGGAAGTGAAGATATCGTCTTTATTGCCTTCCCATTCTTTGTGTCCTTCGTAAATATAGATGATTTTTTCTCCGATACCCATTACAGAGTTCATGTCATGAGTGTTGATGAGAGTAGTCATATTGTATTCTCGGGTTATATCTTGTATCAGTTCGTCGATGACAAGCGAGGTCTTGGGGTCAAGTCCTGAATTCGGCTCGTCACAGAACAAGTATTGCGGGTTTAGGGCAATGGCACGGGCAATGGCTACGCGTTTCTGCATACCGCCGCTGATTTCTCCGGGAAATTTGTCTTTGGCTTCAATCAGGTTTACACGCTCCAAGCAGAACATGGCACGACGAGTCCGATCGCGCAGGGTATCGTTGCTGAACATGTTCAGTGGAAACATCACATTGTCCAGTACCGTCATGGAATCGAACAGCGCGGCACTTTGGAAAATCATTCCCATTTCCCGGCGGAGCGCTTTCTTTTCCTTCTTTCCCATGGCGAGGAAGTTGCGGTGGTCATACAACAATTCTCCTTTGTCCGGTGTCAGCAGACCCACGATACATTTCATGAGTACGGTTTTTCCCGAACCGCTCTGCCCTATAATCAGGTTGGTCTTTCCATTCTCGAAAGTGGCATTGATATCTTTCAGTACCTCTTTTTCTTCAAATGATTTGCAAAGTCCTTTCAGTTCAATCATCCCATTAAAAGTTGAGTTAATATTAGGTCGGCGAATAAGATAAGTACGCTGCTGCATACTACGGAGTCGGTGGACGCCTTGCCCACTTCGATGGAACCGCCTTCGACGGTGTAACCGAAGAATGCCGATACGCTGGCAATGATAAAGGCAAAGAACAGTGACTTGATGATGCCGCACCAAATAAACCATTCGACAAACATGTACTGCAAGCCGTATTCCAAATCTACCGCCGACATGATGCCGCCGAACCAGCAAGTACAGAAGGCACCTATGATGCCGGCGAATATACTGAACGTCACCATCAGTGGAATGGTTGTCACCATAGCGGCAATTTTCGGTAGGATGAGATAGTTGGCGGAATTGACACCCATAATTTCAAGGGCGTCTATCTGCTGGGTGACTCGCATGGTGCCCAGCTCCGAGGCGATGTTTGACCCGACCTTTCCTGCCAGAATCAGACACATGATGGAGGAGGAGAATTCCAGCAGCATGATTTCTCGGGTTACATATCCCACTGTCCATCGAGGCATGAAAGGACTCTCGATGTTCAACTTTATCTGTATGGTGATTACAGCTCCGATGAAGAACGATATCAGCAATACGATGCCGATAGAGTTCACGCCGAGCTGTTCCAACTCGTTGACATATTGGCGGAAAAACATACGCATACGTTCGGGACGGGCAAATACGCGTCCCATCAGTATGATATATCGTCCCACTGTCTTAAGTGCTTTAAACATGACATATAAGTATTTGAATGCAAATGTACACTATTTCGGCTTATTTTTGCTACATTTGCGGCGAAAACCTTTAGAGTATGGAAGAAGAAAAAGGCATAAAGGACAATGTAGAGGAAGTTAAGGAAAATCTGCAGGCCGGACCAAGCTTGACTGCCGGGGCAGAGACACGGGAGGAAGGTAGCATGGTGCTGCGTACGGAGGATTTGGTGAAAAAGTACGGAAAGCGTACGGTAGTGAGCCATGTGTCCATTGATGTGAAGCAAGGGGAGATTGTCGGTTTGCTGGGGCCGAATGGCGCCGGTAAGACAACTTCGTTTTATATGACCGTAGGGCTGATTACTCCCAATGAGGGACGTATCTTCTTGAATGATTTGGATATAACGAAATATCCGGTATACAAGCGTGCGCAGACGGGTATCGGTTATTTGGCGCAGGAGGCTTCCGTGTTCCGTCAAATGAGTGTGGAAGACAATATTGCATCTGTACTGGAAATGACCGACAAGCCTTTGGAGTATCAGAAAGACAAGCTGGAGAGCCTGATTGCAGAGTTCCGCTTGCAGAAGGTAAGGAAGAACAAGGGTAACCAGTTGTCAGGTGGCGAGCGGCGCCGTACAGAAATTGCCCGTTGTCTGGCCATTGACCCCAAATTTATTATGTTGGACGAGCCTTTTGCCGGTGTAGACCCGATTGCAGTGGAGGATATTCAGCAGATTGTGTGGAAGTTGAAAGATAGGAATATCGGCATTTTGATTACTGACCACAATGTGCAGGAGACGCTGAGCATTACCGATCGTGCTTATCTGCTATTTGAAGGAAAAATTTTGTTCCAGGGTACGCCGGAAGAGTTGGCCGAGAATAAGATTGTACGTGAAAAGTATCTGAGTAATAGCTTCGTACTTCGTCGCAAGGATTTTATGAAGTAATCCCGGATACTGTCGATTGATAGAAATAAAAAAAGACCACTCATTCAGTGGCCTTTTTTTATTTCTCCTTAAATCTCTATGATTAATATTTTGGAGGTCTTGCTTCTTTCACTACCATCTGGCGGCCGAAGAATTCAGCACCGTCTAGTTCGGCAATAGCTTTAGCTGCAGCAGCGTCATCTTCCATTTCTACAAAAGCGATGCCTCTGAAACGTCCGGTGGTGCGGTCATTGATAAATTTTACAGAAGATACTGTACCGTAATCTTCCATTGCCTTCTGCAGGTCACTCTCCTTAACGCGGTAGTTAAGGTTTCCAACATAAATGTTCATAATGAAATTGATAAAATAAATATAATGAATAAAACTCTCTTGGAAGGAAGGCTGAATAATAAATGGATTACAACGACAGAGAGTTTACAAAAGCGTTCTTGAAAACGGAAGTAAAAACCATGTAATGGAAATCGAAAAACTAATGCGCCATCATTCCGCGACAAAGAAACGCATAAAATTCGGATAAACAATGTTTTTCCTTAATTATTTTTGTAGATTGTCGTGCCTTCGGGCAACTCCCATTTCTCTTCATAGAAACTGGACGGTTCGGTTTATCATCGTCTTTTCCCTGAGTATCTTTCCCATAAACGTCCTCCGTTGTCAGTCCGATGGTTGGGCTCTTCTACCGCTCTATCCAAGAATTAAACTGAAATAAATCGGCAATGTTCTTTTGATAATTGAAAGAATAACGCTAATTTTGCACGCCCATTTGAGATATGGAACAAAGTATAAATCAAATAAATAATTGTCAGAATGAACGTTTCATTACAAAACATTGACAAAGTAAGCGCACTGCTTACTGTAAAGCTTGAGAAAGCAGATTATCAGGAAAAAGTAGACAAATCATTGAAGAGCTTCCGTCAGAAGGCACAGATTCCCGGTTTCCGTAAGGGAATGGTTCCTATGAGCTTAGTTAAGAAAATGTATGGTAAGTCTGCATTGGCTGAAGAGGTGAACAAGCTGCTTTCAGAAACAGTATATAAGTATATCCAGGACAATAAGGTAAATATATTGGGCGAGCCTTTGCCCAACGAAGACAAGCAGCAGGAAATTGATTTCGATACTATGGAAGAGTTCGAATTCTTGTTTGATATTGCTTTGGCTCCGGAATTTAAAGCTGAAGTCAGTGCAAAAGATAAGGTAGATTACTATACTATTGAAGTTACAGACGAAATGGTGGATAACCAGGTCAAGGCTTACACTCAACGTAACGGCAAGTATGACAAGGTAGACGTTTACGAGGACAATGACATGCTGAAAGGTTTGCTTGCTGAACTGGATGAAGAAGGTAATACCAAAGAGGGTGGTATTCAGGTGGAAGGTGCTGTAATGATGCCTTCGTACATGAAAAATGATGAACAGAAAGCTATCTTTGCCGGTGCAAAAGTGAACGATGTGCTTGTATTCAATCCGAATACAGCTTGGGACGGAAATGCTGCCGAATTGTCTTCTTTATTGAAGATTGACAAGGAAACTGCTCCCGAAGTAAAATCCAATTTCAGCTTCCAGGTAGAAGAAATCACACGTTTCGTTCCGGGTGACTTGACTCAGGAAATTTTCGACCAGGTATTTGGCGAAGGTAATGTGAAAACGGAAGAGGAATTCCGTGCCAAAGTGAAGGAAGTTATTGCCAACCAGTTCGTGGCAGACAGTGACTATAAGTTCTTGATTGACGCACGTAAGATGCTGACAGAGAAAGTAGGCAAGCTGGAATTCCCGGATGCATTACTGAAGCGCATTATGCGTCTGAACAATCCTGACAAGGAAGAAAGCTTTGTAGAGGACAACTATGACAAGAGCATCGAAGAGCTGACTTGGCACCTGATTAAAGAACAGCTGGTGAAAGCCAATGATATCAAGGTTGAGCAGGAAGACATCACAAACATGGCTAAGGAAGCTACCCGCGCACAGTTTGCACAATATGGTATGATGAGTGTGCCTGAAGAAATCCTGGAAAACTACTCAAAGGAAATGCTTAAGAAGAAAGAGAGCATAGAAGGCTTGGTTAATCGTGTGGTTGAATCTAAATTGGCTACAGCATTGAAGTCTCAGGTGGAACTGGAGCATAAGAACGTTTCTGCTGAAGAGTTCAATAAGATGTTTGCATAAGAGTAATGTGAGCCTACGGCTAAAATTTATAAAGAAACACAGAGTTTGACAAACTATAACTCTGTGTTTTTTTGTGTCTCTGTGTTCTTTTTTGTTTCTTTGTATCCTTATAAATTAAAAAATAGAAAGAAATGGATGATTTTAGAAAATACGCTACCAAGCATCTTGGTATGAACAGTTTGGTGCTGGACGATGTGATTAAATCACAAGCCGGCTATTTGAATCCCTATATCCTCGAGGAACGCCAGCTCAATGTAACGCAGTTGGACGTGTTTTCCCGTCTGATGATGGACCGCATCATTTTCCTCGGTACGCAGGTTGATGACTATACAGCCAATACTTTGCAGGCTCAGTTGCTTTATCTGGATTCGGTGGATCCGGGCAAGGATATTTCCATCTATATCAATTCGCCGGGCGGTTCGGTATATGCCGGTCTGGGTATTTATGATACCATGCAGTTCATCAGTAGTGATGTGGCTACCATCTGTACTGGAATGGCGGCAAGCATGGCAGCCGTATTGCTGGTTGCCGGTGCCGAAGGCAAACGCTCCGCATTGACCCACTCCCGCGTGATGATACACCAGCCGATGGGAGGTGCCCAGGGGCAGGCCTCGGATATTGAAATCACGGCACGTGAAATCCAGAAGTTGAAGAAAGAACTTTATACCATTATCGCCGACCACTCCCACACTCCCTTTGACAAGGTATGGGCAGATTCTGACCGTGACTACTGGATGACAGCCCAGGAAGCCAAAGAATATGGTATGGTAGATGAGGTTTTGATTAAAAAATAAATATGGCAGATTCAAGAAAGAATAAAAATAGATGCAGTTTTTGCGGTCGCACCGAAGATGAAGTCGGATTTCTCATAACGGGGATGAATGGCTATATCTGCGACAGTTGCGCCACCCAGGCTTATGAGATTACTCAGGAGGCTTTGGGGGCTGGCAAGAAGGCAAGTGCCACGAAGCTGAATCTGAAAGAACTTCCTAAACCCGTAGAAATAAAGAAGTTCCTCGATCAATATGTCATTGGTCAGGACGATGCCAAGCGTTTCTTGTCTGTGTCGGTGTACAACCATTACAAACGTCTGCTCCAGAAGGACGGCGGTGATGATGTGGAGATTGAAAAATCGAACATCATCATGGTAGGCAGTACCGGTACGGGAAAGACGTTATTGGCGCGTACTATCGCAAAGTTGCTGCATGTTCCTTTTACTATTGTAGATGCAACAGTTCTGACAGAGGCAGGTTATGTGGGTGAGGACATTGAAAGCATTTTGACACGTCTGCTCCAGGTGGCGGATTATAACGTGCCCGAGGCAGAGCAAGGTATCGTGTTTATTGATGAGATAGACAAAATAGCGCGCAAGGGTGATAATCCTTCCATAACCCGTGATGTGAGTGGTGAAGGCGTGCAGCAGGGATTGCTGAAACTGCTGGAAGGTTCTGTGGTGAATGTGCCTCCCCAGGGTGGGCGCAAGCATCCCGACCAGAAAATGATTCCGGTCAATACCAAGAATATTCTGTTCATTTGCGGTGGGGCTTTCGATGGCATTGAAAAGAAAATTGCCCAGCGGCTGAATACGCACGTTGTCGGGTATAGCGCTGTACGCAATACGGCAACCATTGATAAGAGCAACATGATGCAGTACATTGCTCCGCAGGATTTGAAGTCGTTCGGACTGATTCCCGAGATTATCGGCCGCCTTCCGGTGCTGACTTATCTGAATCCGTTGGACCGTGCGGCATTGCGCTCCATTCTTACGGAACCGAAGAATTCCATCATCAAGCAATACATCAAACTGTTTGAGATGGACAATGTGAAGCTGACGTTTGAAGATGCTGTATTTGAATATATCGTGGATAAAGCGGTAGAATATAAGTTGGGAGCCCGCGGCTTGCGTTCCATTGTGGAGACAATTATGATGGATGCCATGTTCGAAATTCCGTCAGAACAGAAGGACAATTTTGTTGTGACGTTGGACTACGCCAAGCGCCAGCTTGAAAAGGCAAATATAGCACGACTGCAAAGTGCTTAAGAATCAGATGGTAATACGGGGTAAAACCGACTATTTTACTTTTTATTGAAAAATATTCGATGGATTATGCTTGAAATTTAAGAAGTTGTTTATAACTTTGTTAGGGTTCTTTGTGAAAACAAGGCGGAGTACCACTATTAAAAGTTAACTCAATAAACAACAACCTAATGAATCATGGCAGGGAAGAAGATTAATTTGATAGACCAGCTGAAGAAATACTTCGGGTTCGATACATTTAAAGGAAATCAGGAAGCAATCATAGAGAATCTGTTGGCGGGTAATGATACATTCGTGTTGATGCCTACCGGTGGTGGAAAATCTTTGTGCTACCAACTGCCGTCCTTGTTGATGGAGGGCACGGGTATCGTGATTTCTCCTCTGATTGCCTTGATGAAGAATCAGGTCGATGCGATGCGTAACTTCAGCGAAGAGGATGGGATAGCCCACTTCATCAATTCTTCCCTAAACAAGAGCGCGATAGACCAGGTCCGGTCCGACATACTCAGTGGTAAGACAAAGCTGTTGTATGTAGCTCCGGAATCACTGACGAAGGAAGAGAATGTGGAGTTTCTGAAAACGGTGAAGATTTCGTTCTATGCCGTGGACGAAGCCCATTGTATTTCTGAATGGGGTCATGACTTCCGTCCTGAGTATCGCCGCATCCGTCCCATTATCAATGAAATAGGAAAAGCCCCTCTGATAGCGTTGACTGCGACGGCTACACCGAAAGTGCAGCATGACATCCAGAAGAATCTGGGTATGGTGGATGCACAGGTGTTCAAGTCATCGTTCAACCGCCCGAATCTCTATTATGAGGTACGCCCCAAGACTGCAAATGTAGACCGGGACATCATCAAGTTCATTAAGAACAATCCCGAAAAGTCAGGCATTATCTATTGCCTGAGCCGGAAGAAAGTGGAGGAACTTGCTGAAATCCTGCAGGCAAACGGAATCAATGCCCGTGCCTATCATGCCGGAATGGATTCGGCTACACGAACACAGAACCAGGATGATTTCCTGATGGAAAAAATTGATGTGATTGTAGCTACCATTGCTTTTGGTATGGGGATTGACAAACCGGATGTGCGCTATGTCATCCATTACGATATACCCAAAAGTCTGGAAGGATATTACCAGGAGACCGGACGTGCCGGAAGAGATGGAGGAGAAGGGCAGTGTATTACTTTCTATACCAATAAAGACTTGCAGAAGCTCGAGAAGTTTATGCAAGGCAAACCTGTAGCAGAGCAGGAAATTGGCAAGCAGCTTCTGCTGGAGACTGCTGCGTATGCCGAATCTTCCGTATGCCGCCGAAAAGCATTGCTTCATTACTTCGGCGAAGAATATATAGAAGAAAATTGTGGTAATTGTGACAATTGTTTAAATCCGAAAAAACAAGTGGAAGCTCAAGAATTATTGTGTACCGTGATTGAAGCTATTCTCGCGGTGAAAGAAAATTTTAAAGCGGACTATATTATAGACATAATACAAGGTAAGGAAACTTCAGAAGTGCAGGCGCATCTGCATGAAGATCTCGAAGTGTTCGGCTCTGGTATGGGCGAAGAAGACAAAACGTGGAATGCTGTGATCCGTCAGGCACTTATTGCCGGTTACCTGAGTAAGGATGTCGAAAACTATGGCTTGCTGAAAGTGACAGATGACGGTAAGAAGTTCCTTAAACATCCCAAATCATTCAAAATAGTGGAAGACAATGACTTTGAGGATGTGGAAGAGGAAGCACCTGCACGTGGAGGCGGTGCGTGTGCGGTAGACCCGGCATTGTACTCCATGTTGAAGGACTTACGAAAGAAGTTGTCCAAGAAGTTGGAAGTGCCTCCTTATGTCATTTTCCAAGACCCGTCTTTGGAAGCGATGGCGACCATATATCCGGTGACTTTGGACGAGTTGCAGAACATACCGGGTGTAGGAGCCGGAAAGGCAAAACGCTACGGCGAGGAATTCTGTAAACTCATTAAGCGGCACTGTGAGGAGAATGAGATTGAACGTCCCGAGGACTTGCGTGTGCGTACTGTGGCCAATAAGTCAAAAATGAAGGTGGCCATCATTCAGGCCATTGACCGTAAGGTGGCATTGGATGACATTGCCATGTCAAAGGGCATTGAGTTTGAAGAGCTGCTGGATGAGATAGAAGCTATCGTCTACTCCGGAACGAAATTGAATATCGACTATTTCTTGGAGGATATTATGGATGAAGACCACTTGCTGGATATCTATGATTATTTCAAGGAATCTACCACTGATAAGATTGACGATGCTCTGGATGAGTTGGGTGATGACTTTACGGAAGAAGAGGTACGTTTGGTACGCATCAAGTTTATTTCAGAGATGGCAAACTGATTGGTTTTAGTTGATAAAAAAGAAAAAAATGTTGCGTGCAAGTATACGGAATGGAATAAAAACCGTATATTTGCACGCAATAAATTTTAAACGCATAGCCCTATGTCATTTATTGCTGATAAGATTGTAATGGATGGATTAACTTATGACGACGTACTGTTAATCCCCGCTTATTCTGAAGTCTTGCC
This sequence comes from Bacteroides sp. AR20, assembly GCF_964250605.1. Lineage (NCBI taxonomy): Bacteria > Pseudomonadati > Bacteroidota > Bacteroidia > Bacteroidales > Bacteroidaceae > Bacteroides > Bacteroides sp. AR20. The sequence goes on from NZ_CAXUGK010000006.1 coordinate 14,098, forward strand.
CAAAACAGTCGAACTCTCGACTAAGTTTTCACGAAACATTGAGTTAAAAATCCCGTTTGTAACTGCTGCCATGGATACGGTTACCGAAGCGAAGATGGCTATTGCCATTGCCCGCGAAGGTGGTATCGGAGTTATTCATAAGAATATGTCCATTGAGGAGCAGGCACGTCAGGTAGCTATTGTGAAGCGTGCCGAAAACGGTATGATTTATGACCCGGTGACTATCAAGAGAGGTTCTACGGTAGCTGATGCGCTGGCTTTGATGGCTGAATACAAGATTGGTGGTATTCCGGTGGTAGATGATGAAAGATATTTGGTAGGCATTGTTACCAATCGTGACCTTCGTTTTGAGAAAGATATGAATAAGCGTATCGACGAGGTGATGACTAAGGAGAACATCATTACTACCAATCCTACGACGGATATGGAGGCCGTTTCTCAAATTCTGCAAGAACATAGAATCGAGAAGTTGCCGGTAGTAGATAAAGACAACAAATTGGTAGGTCTGATTACCTATAAGGATATTACCAAGGCAAAGGATAAACCTATGGCGTGCAAGGATAGCAAAGGTCGTCTGCGCGTTGCTGCCGGAGTGGGAGTGACGAATGACACTTTGGAGCGCATGCGGGCTTTGGTGGATGCAGGGGCGGATGCCATTGTCATTGATACGGCTCACGGACATTCCAAAGGGGTTATTGAAAAATTGAAAGAAGCCAAAGAGCATTTCCCTCATATTGATATTGTTGTTGGTAATATTGCTACTGGTGAAGCTGCAAAGGCATTGGTCGAGGCTGGTGCTGATGGAGTAAAGGTGGGCATTGGTCCGGGTTCCATCTGTACTACCCGTGTAGTTGCCGGTGTGGGTGTTCCCCAGTTGTCTGCGGTTTATGATGTGGCAAAGGCACTGAAGGGCACGGGTATTCCTTTGATTGCCGATGGCGGTTTGCGTTACTCGGGCGATGTGGTGAAGGCGTTGGCTGCCGGTGGTTACAGCGTGATGATCGGTTCGCTGGTTGCCGGAACGGAAGAGTCTCCGGGCGATACGATTATTTTCAACGGTCGTAAGTTCAAGTCCTATCGGGGTATGGGCTCGCTGGAAGCTATGGAAAATGGCTCTAAGGACCGCTACTTCCAAAGCGGTACCAGTGATGTGAAGAAATTGGTTCCGGAGGGCATTGCTGCTCGCGTTCCTTATAAAGGTACTTTGTATGAAGTGATTTATCAGTTGGTTGGCGGTCTGCGTGCCGGTATGGGATATTGCGGTGCAGCCAATATAGAGAAACTGCACGATGCCAAGTTTACCCGCATTACTAATGCAGGTGTACTGGAAAGTCATCCGCACGATGTGTCTATAACCAGTGAGGCACCGAACTATAGCCGTCCTGAGTAAGATAATAACAAAATAATAGTGAATGCCTGGAGAGAGATTGCCGCTTTCCGGGCATTTTGTTTATATTTGCAGCCGTATAAAAAGAACGGATGGTGCTTATGGTTAGATTGTTTTGGGTGTTTTTCTTCCTCGGGTTCGGATTGGCTGTTTCGGCCCAGGACGATCCGGTACTGATGCGTATCAATGGAAAGGAGGTCTTCCGTTCTGAATTCGAACGTAGCTATAATAAGGGCGGTACCTCTGTCGGTGCAGGCCGGAAGGCATTGGATGCATATGTGAATAAGTTTATAGACTTCAGGCTGAAAATAGAGGCTGCCGAAGTTGTGGGATTGGATACTTCCCGTGTCTTCCAGAAGGAGCAGGATGAGTATCGCCGCTGTCTGATTAAATCATACTTGACAGATGAGGAGACGGCAGAGCAGGAGGCACGGCAGTATTATGACAAGATGAAATCCGGCCGGCGTGCGGGCCGGGTATATGTGAAGCATATTTTTAAATATCTCCCCCAGAATATTTCCGGTCATACCTTGCGTGAGATGGAGTCCAGGATGGATTCTATCTACAGGGCTCTTGCAAAGGAAGGGGGAGCTGTGCCGTCTTTCGATGCTTGCGTCGAGCAATTTTCCGATGAGAAGAAAGCGTTTTGGGTGGGTTGGCTGCAGATGCCGGTGGAGTTTGAGGATATTGTATTCGGGTTGAATGCCGGAGAGATTTCCCGTCCGTTCCTCACTCCTCAAGGCATTCATATCGTGAAAGTACTCGAACAGCAGGAAATCCTTCCTTTTGAGAGGATGAAGGACAAGATAATCCGTTGTCAAACCCGTCGTCATGGAATGGATAAAGGAACGCGGGCTTTTGTGGATAAACTGAAGAAAGAATATCACTATATGCCGGATAAAGCCGGTATCGACGAACTGCTGGCCAAAGGAAGCACTTCCCGTGTATTGTTTACACTGGATGGCAAGGCATACGGTGGAAAAGAGTTTGCCGGATTTGCCGCTGTTTATCCGGCAGGGACGCGCAGACAGTTGGAGGCTTTTACAGTAAAAACGATTCTGGACTATGAAAACTCCCGTCTGGAATTGAAGCATCCCGAATTCTGTGCGTTGGTGCAGGGGTATCGTGACAGCATGTTGCTTGCCGAAATCACTGACCGTGAAGTGGGAAAGAGGAGTGTGGTGGATGAAGCGGGATTGAAAGCATATTTTGAGGCGCACCGTTCGGACTTCCATTGGGACGAACCGCGTTATAAGGGTATTGTGCTGCATTGTACTACCAAGCGGGTGGCGAAGCAAGTACGGAAATTTCTGAAACAGATTCCGGAAGAGGAGTGGATGGATGCCATCCGTCTCACTTTCAATGCCGGCGATACTCCCAAGGTGCGGGCAGAGCAAGGATTATTTGCTCCCGGTGATAATGCATATGTGGATGAATTGGTGTTCAAAGGGAAGAATGCAACCCCGGTTTTGTCATTTCCCTTTACTGCTGTACAAGGTCGTAAGCAGAAGGGACCAGATAGTTGGCAAGAGGTGCGAGAGCCGCTCGTAACCGCTTATCGGAACTATTTGGAAACGCATTGGGTGGCAAAGTTGCGTGCTGCCGGTAAGGTTGAAATTGACCAAGAGGTTTTAAAAACCGTTAATAATCACTGATGCAACCGATTAAAACACTATCTTCGTACCTCAAAACGAAGTAAATATCAGTTGGTGATGCGAACAACCTGCTTTGGGCTTTTAATTTTCCTTCTCTGTGCGGCGTGCAGCGAGCAGCACGACCATAAAGGGCGGACACCGTTAGTGGAGTTGGACGGCAATTTCCTTTACCGGGAAGATTTGCAATCGGTACTTCCTGCCGGTTTGTCCAAAGACGACAGTCTGTTGTTTGCAGAACATTATATCCGTAATTGGGTGGAAGATATTTTGCTGTACGATAAAGCGCAGAGCAATATTCCCAATAACGGTGAGATTGATAAACTTGTGGAGAATTATCGCAAAGCATTGATAATGCATACCTATCAGCAGGCTTTAATACATCAGCGGCTATCAGAGGAGATTTCAGAACAAGACTTGACGGAGTATTACGAGAAGAACCAGGCGCTCTTCAAGGTGGAACGTCCGTTGATGAAAGGCTTGTTCATCAAAGTTCCTTTGACAGCCCCGCAGCTGGGTAATGTTCGTCGCTGGTACAAGACGGAAACCCGTGAGGCGGTGGAACATCTGGAAAAGTACAGTCTGCAGAATGCTGTGAAGTATGAGTATTTTTATGATAAATGGGTGCCGGTATCGGAAGTGCTGGATATGCTGCCCTTGAAGGTTCCTGATGTGGACGAGTATCTGGACAAGAATCGCCATGTAGAGCTGAAGGATACGGCTTTCCATTATTTCCTGAATGTGAGCGATTATCGCCCGATGGGAGAGCAGGAACCCTATGAGTTTGCCCGTGGGCAAGTGAAGGATATGCTGCTGAACGTGAAGCAGGTGGAATTCATGAAGCAAGTGAAGGATGATTTGTACCAACGGGCGGTGAAAAGAGACAAGATTAAATATTATTTAGAATAAGACACCAAGAATGAAACAGTGTATGAACTTTAAGTTTGTAATTTTATTTGCCTTGACGCTATTAGTCGGTTCTACCGTTTATGGACAAGACAACGTGATTGACGAGGTAGTGTGGGTAGTAGGTGACGAGGCTATACTGAAGTCCGAAGTGGAAGAGGCACGTATGAGTGCATTGTATGAAGGACGCAAATTTGACCGTGACCCTTATTGCGTGATACCGGAGGAGATAGCCGTGCAGAAGCTGTATCTTCACCAGGCTGCCCTCGATAGTATCGAAGTATCCGAGAGTGAGGTTATCCAGCGTGTGGACTATATGACGAACATGTACATCGCCAACATCGGTTCGCGCGAGAAAATGGAGGAATACTTCAACAAGACTTCCAGCCAGATTCGTGAAACGCTGCGCGAGAATGCCCGTGAAGGATTGAAGGTTCAGAAGATGCAGCAGAAACTGGTGGGTGAGATTAAGATAACTCCGGCTGAGGTGCGCCGTTACTTCAAGGATTTGCCGCAGGACAGCATTCCTTATATCCCTACCCAGGTGGAGGTGCAGATTATCACTCAGCAGCCCAAGGTTCCTTTGGAGGAAATAGAAGATGTAAAGAGGCGTCTGCGTGAGTATACCGACCGTGTCAATAAGGGCGAAAGCTTTTCCATGTTGGCTCGTCTGTACTCCGAGGACCGTGGCTCGGCCATGCGTGGCGGTGAAATAGAGTTTTCGGGACGCGGTATGCTGGACCCCGCTTATGCCAATGTAGCTTTCAACTTGCAAGACCCCAGCAAGGTTTCCAAGATTGTAGAGTCTGAATATGGTTTCCATATCATTCAGTTGATAGAGAAGCGCGGTGACCGTATTAAAACACGCCACATTCTGTTGAAACCGCATATTCCGGAAGAAGCTCTGGCTGCCGGTTGTGCCCGTTTGGATTCTATTGCCGATGATATCCGCAATAACAAGTTCTCTTTTGAAGAGGCTGCCTCAGTGCTTTCGCAGGATAAGGATACGCGTAACAATCATGGTTTGTTGCCGAATCCCAATACGAACACTTCCCGTTTTGAGATGCAGGAACTTCCCCCTGAAATAGCCAAGGTGGTGGATAAGATGAAAGTGGGCGAAATCTCCGAAGCCTTCACCATGATTCCGCAAAAGACCGGAAAAGAAGAGTGTGTGATTGTGAAACTGAAGAGCCGTACGACGGGACACAAGGCTACCATTGCCGATGACTATCAGAACTTGAAAGAGATTGTGTTGGAGAAACGCCGCGACGAAGTGCTGGACAAGTGGATTCGTGAGAAGCAGAAGCACACATATGTCCGTATCAAGGATAATTGGAAGAATAACTGTACGTTCAAGTATCCGGGCTGGATTAAAGAATAATCCGGAAGAATTTACATAGATTTGTATGCAAAAGAAGAATACAAAAAATCATTTCCTGAACAAGCATAGATACCTCCTGGTAGGTATTCTATGCTTGTTTGGTATCTGTCTGCTGAGTGCGCAGGACAAGAAGAAGAGTACTGGTGCACCAGAGAAGAAGAAAGTGGACTCGATTGAACAGAAAAAGACGGAGACGCCGGAAAAGAAGAAGACGCGCGTCGATTTGTTGTACGCAGATGAGGCGCAGGCGGACAAACAGTTGCGTCCTGATGTGCAGGTACTCATCGGCTCGGTGAGGATGAAGCATGACAGTATGTACATGTTCTGTGACAGTGCGCTGATATTCGAAAAGATAAATTCTGTGGAGGCATTCGGCAATGTGCGTATGGAGCAGGGTGACACCTTGTTTATCTATGGAGACTATCTGTATTATGACGGCATGTCGCAGCTGGCCATGCTGCGTGAGAATGTACGTATGATAAATCGTAATACGGTGCTGACAACCGACAGTTTGAACTATGACCGTCTGTACGATTTGGGCTATTACTTCGAAGGCGGTACGCTGACCGACGAGGATAATGTGCTGACTTCCGAATGGGGAGAATATAGCCCTGCCACCAAGTTGGCTGTCTTCAACCACGACGTGAAGCTGGTCAACCCGAAGTTTGTTTTGACTTCGGATACCTTGAAGTATAGTACAGCTACTAAGATTGCCACAATTTTAGGACCCTCCGACATTGTGAGTGACCAAAATCATATTTATTCCGAACGTGGCGTGTACAATACGACTACTGAGCAGGCAGAACTGCTCGACCGTTCCGTACTGACTAACGAAGGCAAGAAACTGACCGGTGACAGCCTTTTCTACGACCGCATCTTGGGATACGGCGAGGCTTTTGACAATGTACAGATGAATGATACGGTCAACCGGAACATGTTGACTGGCGACTATTGTTTCTACAACGAACTGACCGGAAGCGCCGTTGCCACCAAACGTGCCGTAGCTATCGACTATTCGCAGGGCGACAGTCTGTTTATGCACGGTGATACTTTGCGGCTGATTACCTACCATATGAATACCGATTCCATGTACCGGGAGATGCGTGCCTATCATAAGGTGCGTGCTTATCGCACGGATGTGCAGGCCGTATGCGATTCGTTGGTGTATAATTCCAAGGACTCTTGCATGACGATGTACACCGACCCTATCTTGTGGCACGGGGAACAACAGTTGTTGGGCGAGGAAATTAAAATTTACATGAACGATAGTACCATCGACTGGGCACATATCATCAATCAGGCCCTGACGGTAGAGAAAAAGGACAGTATTCACTATAACCAAGTTTCCGGTAAGGAGATGAAAGCTTTCTTCATAGATGGAGACATGCGTCTGGTGGAGGTAAACGGCAATGTATTGGTGGTGTATTATCCGGTAGAGGAGAAGGACAGTTCGCTGATTATGATGAACTATTCGGAAGGTGGACTTTTGAAAATGTACTTGAAGGAGAGAAGAATGGAGCGCGGAGTCTTTGTTGGAAAGACTACCGGTACAGCCTATCCTTTGGACCAGATTCCACCAGATAAGAGCAGGCTGCCTTCTTTTGTTTGGTTCGACTACATCCGTCCGCTCAACAAGGAGGACATCTTCGAGTGGAGGGCTAAAAAAGCAGGTGAAGTATTGAAGAAAAGTGACCGGAAACCTGTAACTTCGCCAAGGAATATGCATATTAAACGAAATAATAAGTAGCGTCATGGGAATGTTTGCAATGCGGAAGCCTCGTGGCTTCAATCATAGCTATATCTATGTGGATGAGCGGAAAGAGAAGTTGGCGAAGATGGAAGAAAATGCCAAGCGTGACCTGGGTATGCTGCCGGAAAAGGAATTCTCGCCCGAGGATATACGGGGCAAATTCATAGAAGGAACAACTCACTTGAAGCGGCGCAAGGAGAGCGGACGTAAGCCGATGCATTTGGGCATAATCCTTGTTGTCATAGCTGTGCTGATTTATCTGTGGTATGCCATCAGTAACGGAATCATTTAATAATGATTAATCATTAATCTCTAATCATTAAACATTATCATGAGCGATATCATTCATTTGCTGCCCGATTCGGTTGCCAATCAGATTGCTGCCGGAGAGGTGATTCAGCGTCCGGCATCTGTTGTGAAGGAATTGGTGGAAAATGCAATTGATGCCGAAGCAGAGGAAATACATGTGCTGATTACCGATGCGGGCAAGACCTGCATCCAGGTGATTGATGACGGAAAGGGGATGTCCGAAACGGATGCGCGTCTTTCTTTTGAACGCCATGCAACTTCAAAGATACGCGAAGCTGCCGATTTGTTTGCCCTACGCACCATGGGCTTCCGTGGAGAAGCGTTGGCTTCCATTGCTGCGGTAGCTGAAGTGGAGTTGAAAACACGCCCAGCCAGCGAGGAACTGGGGACGCGACTGTTGATTGCCGGCTCTAAAGTCGAGGGCCAGGAAGCCGTTTCCTGCCCTAAGGGAAGCAATTTTTCCATCAAGAACCTATTCTTCAATATTCCTGCCCGGCGTAAATTCCTGAAAGCCAACTCTACGGAGTTGAGCAATATCCTTACGGAATTCGAGCGTATAGCGCTGGTGCATCCTGAGGTAGCCTTCTATCTGTATAGTAATGATACGGAATTGTTCAATCTTCCGGTAATGCCTTTGCGGCAACGCATCATGGCAGTTTTCGGAAAGAAACTGAATCAGCAGTTGCTGTCCGTAGACGTCAATACGACGATGATAAAGATTTCCGGTTTTGTTGCCAAGCCGGAAACCTCGCGCAAGAAAGGAGCGCACCAATACTTTTTTGTGAACGGGCGTTATATGCGTCACCCCTATTTCCACAAAGCGGTGATGGACGCTTATGAGCAGCTGATTCCTGCCGGTGAGCAAATCTCCTACTTTATTTATTTCGAGGTAGACCCTGCCAATATCGATGTGAACATCCATCCGACGAAGACGGAGATTAAGTTCGAGAATGAGCAGGCTATCTGGCAGATTCTGTCGGCTGCGGTCAAGGAATCCTTAGGCAAGTTTAGCGCTATACCTACTATCGATTTTGATACCGAGGACATGCCGGATATTCCTGCATTCGAGCAGGCTCGTCCGATAGAGCCTCCGAAGGTACACTATAACACGGATTTCAATCCCTTCAAGACGTCTTCCGCTTCTTCCTATGGAGGCGGTGGCAATTATTCGCGCCCCAAAGTGGAGTGGGAGGGGCTTTATTCCGGTTTGGAAAAAGCCAGCAGGATGAACGAGCCGATGGAGGAAGAGCCTTTTGTAGAGGATACGGTTACCGGTACGGCTCCAAGAGAGGAGGAGAGGGTTCCTTATTTCCAGGAAACGGTTCCTTCCGGGGCAAGCGCCTCTTTCTATGGCAATGAGGCAACGGTAGAGAAAGGAGCGCAACACTTCCAGTTCAAGGGGCGTTTTATTCTGACTTCCGTTAAATCGGGTCTGATGCTGATAGACCAGCACCGGGCGCATGTCCGGGTATTGTTCGACCGCTATATGAGCCAGATTCGACAGAAACAAGGCGTATCCCAGGGGGTATTGTTTCCGGAGATTATCCAGTTGCCGGCTTCGGAAGCTGCCGTACTGGAAAGTATATTGGAAGATTTGTCGGCAGTAGGCTTCGATTTGAGCCCGCTGGGTGGCGGCAGCTATGCCATCAACGGCATACCTTCGGGCATAGAGGGGTTGAACCCGGTAGAATTGGTCCGGAATATGGTACATACTGCTATGGAAAAAGGGAATGACGTTAAGGAAGAGGTGCAGACAATTCTTGCATCGACCTTGGCACGTGCTGCGGCCATCGTCTATGGACAAGTGCTGAGCAACGAGGAAATGTCCAATCTCGTGGACAATCTGTTTGCATGCCCATCCCCGAATTATACTCCGGACGGAAAGACGGTGCTGGCGACCATTAAAGAAGACGACATAGAAAAGCTTTTCTCCAAATAAGGAAGAGTACTTTCTTTTGCATCAAGGCAAAAAAAGTACAAATATTCAGAACCTTTTAGTTCTGTTGGCGTTAATTAGACAGTTTGAATGATAAAGAGTTTAATTAACCACTTAACTATTTTAAGGTATATGAAAAAGATTCTAATGTTACTGGCTTTAGCTGGTGTGTCTTCTGTTGCCATGGCGCAGCAAAAGACTGAAGTTGTGGAAGAATTTGGTGTTATCCAGGTTCAGGATAAATATCAGGTAATCACTAATCCGTTCTGGAGTAATTGGTTTTTCTCTATAGGCGGTGGTGCCGAAGCAACTTTTGGAGATAATGATAAGGCAGGAAGTTTTGGCAAGCGTATCAGTCCGACGCTGAATTTTGCCATCGGCAAATGGTTCACCCCGGGACTGGGAGTACGTCTGCAATATAGCGGCCTTCAGGCAAGAGGATATACGTATGATGCAGGTGCTGACTACGTGAAAGGCACTCAGATGGATGACGGCTACTACAAACAGCGTTTCGACTATATGAATCTGCACGGAGATGTGATGTTCAATCTGAATGCGCTGTTTGGAGGATACAACCAGCACCGTGTGTATGAAATCATTCCTTATGTAGGTGCTGGCTTCACTCACAACTACACAAAGCCTCACCGCGAAGCTCTGTCTGTAAACGCGGGTATCATCAATCGCTTCCGTATTTCCAATGCGATAGATATTAACCTGGAGCTGAGCGCAATGGGCGTTGAAGATAAGTTCGATGGCGAAGTTGGCGGCGATCATGGATATGATGGCGTGCTGAGTGCAACGGTAGGGTTGACATACCGTTTCCCCGCCCGTGGATTCCGTCGCCCGATGCCTCAGTTGATTTCTCAGGTAGAGCTGGCTGCCATGCAGGCACAGCTTGCAGAGATGGGAGCTGCCAACCAGCAGCTGCAGAATGCATTGGTGGCTGCACAGAACCAGCCGGTGGCCGAAGTTACGGAAACCGAAGTGATTGTTCCCGATCCGGATATAGCACCGCGTACCGTATTCTTCAATATCGGTTCTGCCGAAGTCTCTCCACGTGAAGCAATGAACTTGTCTTATCTGGCAGACCAGATGAAACAGTTCCCGAACGCCACTTACACTGTAAACGGATATGCAGACTCTGCAACCGGTACGCCGGCATTCAACAAAGAGTTGAGTTTGAAGCGTGCACAAGCCGTGGTCGATGTATTGGTAAAACAATACGGAATTCCTGCTGACCGCCTGAAGGTGGATGCCGGTGGTGGTGTCGATAAGTTCGGACAGCCGATTCTGAACCGTGTGGTATTGGTGAAATCTGCCAATTAGAAAGCTACGAGCTACAAGCTACAAGGAGTTACGAGTTATAGAAATGAGAAGGGGCATGCGTTATTATGACGCATGCCCCTCATTTTTTGTAACCAGTAACTTGTAACAGGTAGCTCCTTGTAACTCGTAACTTCTGTAACTCGTATCTCCTATCCCTTATTCTCCGCCGAATTTCTTTACTTGCTCTGCAATCAGTTCCGCATCATCAAAGTAGTTTATCTTCATAGCCTTGCGTACATCGTCCAAGGTTGCGGCAGCGGTTTCCCTGGCAGTTTCGCAACCTTTCTTCAGCATGTCGTAGATGGCGGGGATGTCTTTTTCAAACTCCTTGCGGCGGTTGCGGATAGGCTCCAGTGTCTCCTGCATAATTTCGTTGAGGAACTTCTTCACTTTCATATCGCCCAGACCGCCACGTTGGTAGTGGGCTTTCAGTTCGTTCAGATTCGGATATTCGGGCAGATAAAGGCCGAAGTGTTCCGGACGGCAAAAGGCATCCAGGTAAGTGAATACGGTGTTGCCTTCCAATTTTCCGGGGTCTTGTACACGCAGGTGGTCGGGGTCGGTATACATGCTCTTCACCTTCTTCTGCACCTCGTCGGCGGAGTCCGAAAGATAGATACAGTTGCCGAGGCTCTTGCTCATCTTGGCTTTGCCGTCCGTTCCCGGCAGGCGCAGGCAGGCTGCATTGTCGGGCAACAGGATTTCTGGTTCCACGAGGGTTTCACCATATATATAGTTGAAACGGCGTACGATTTCACGAGCTTGTTCAATCATCGGCTCCTGGTCTTCGCCCACGGGCACGGTAGTGGCGCGGAAGGCGGTAATGTCCGCTGCCTGGCTGATGGGGTAGGTGAAGAAACCTACGGGGATGCTTGTCTCGAAATTACGCATCTGGATTTCGGTCTTTACCGTCGGGTTGCGTTGCAGGCGGCTCACGGTCACCAGGTCCATATAGTAGAAGGTCAGTTCGCAGAGTTCCGGTATCTGGGATTGGATGAAGATGGTACTCTTCGTCGGGTCCAGTCCGCAAGCCAGGTAGTCCAGTGCCACCTCGATGACGTTCTGGCGCACCTTTTCCGGATTCTCCATATTGTCCGTCAGCGCTTGTGCGTCGGCGATGAAGATGAAAATCTTGTCGTATAAGCCGGAGTTTTGCAGTTCCACTCTTCTTCTCAATGAGCCTACATAGTGTCCTATGTGCAGGCGTCCTGTGGGGCGGTCGCCCGTAAGGATGATTTTTTCTTTTGCCATATTATGTATTTTTTAGTTTCTTCATTGTATAAAAGCCATTAGGACCGGCAAAGATACCTATAATTATCGAAACCTCAAGGGATGACGCTTTCTTTCCTTTTCACGTATACCTTATGGCTTCCGATGCCGCTTGTATCGATTCCGCTGCCGGGAGTATGTGCCCATTTGCGCAGTTCCACGGTGGCGGTGGAGCGGACGAGTCCGGTCAGTTGCCGGTAGATGCTGACAGTAAGGAAGGCATGCTTGTCCAGATACTGATGCGCCAGAGCCAGACGTTGTTCGGGAGTGTATTTCTTCGACGAACGTGCGGGTTTCCAGGAGGCACGTTCCAGTTCGCACCAATGGTTGGTTTCTCTAATCAAGGCCTTGTCCGTGCGGAAGTTCACGCCACTTACGTAGATGCTCCGCGCGTTTCGCTTCGTGGTGCTTTCTTGGGGCTGTTCGCGTTCCTTGTCGGGGTAGATGGACAGTGCGGGGGTGAATACGCCCAATCCTTCTATCTTCACCGAGCGTCCCATTCCCATTTCGTGGGCCAGGGCTTCGCCCAGTTCGCAGATAATTCCTTCGGTTACGCCTTTCGAGAATCCCGAGGTCATGGCGATGTATTCCGCCAGTTCGCGCGTGCCGGTCTGTCCGGTCATCACCATCTTGGGGTAGGTGATTGGTTCGCCCGTGCCTTGCAAGTCGGGCATTTCTTTCATTTGGTAGCGTGTGGTCATTGTTGCGTTCTCCTTTCTTTTCTTTCCTTCGTTGCAAAGTCCTTTTCCCTGCGGAGCAAAGTTCTTTTGGTGGCGGAGAAATCTTAGAATAAAGCCTTTATTCCAAGGAATAGAAATTTTATTTTTAAGAATAAAGGCTTTGTTTGTAGAAACAGAATCCTTGTTCTATTTTTGTATAGGCACAAAGGTAAGTTTCCGTGGCGAGAAAAGCAAGTTTTGGTGGGGAGAATCTTCATATTTATCCGCAAATGCCTTTACTGAGATATAGTCTTTCTTTTTTATATGGAATCGCATTTTTCGGAAAAAGATTTCGGTTGCGGGCGACGGCCGCTCTTCTATTATGGAGGATGACGTTTCTTTTATACAAAAAAATATGCCACAATTTGCTCTTTTCGTAAATAAGTCGTTACTTTGCACAAATTTTAAAGAGACTATGCAATCGCAGGAAATGAGAAGCAAATATAACCTCCGTTCGAATGAATTTCATTCGGGAGCCGTCAGTTTCTCTTTTTTCGAGAAAGATATTTTTAGTTCTTTGGTAATGCGTTAATCCTTTATTGGGTGACGCATTTTTTTTGTGAAATAGCTACAACTCGTAGTTCGTAGCTTGTAACTCGTAACTTAATAGACAACAAGAGAATATGGAAAAGAATTTAAAGAAAGTGCTTGTCTTGGGTTCTGGTGCGCTCAAGATTGGTCAGGCCGGAGAGTTTGACTATTCCGGTTCGCAGGCGCTGAAGGCGTTGCGCGAAGAAGGTATCGGTTCTGTTTTGGTAAACCCGAACATTGCTACTATCCAGACATCGGAAGGTATCGCCGATCAAGTTTATTTCTTGCCGGTAACTCCTTATTTCGTGGAAGAAATCATCAAGAAAGAACGTCCCGACGGCATTTTGCTGGCATTCGGCGGACAGACGGCGCTGAACTGCGGTACGGAACTCTACCAGAACGGAATTCTTCAGAAATATGGCGTGCGCGTGCTGGGTACTTCCGTTGAGGCGATTATGTACACCGAAGACCGTGACCTCTTTGTGAAGAAGCTGGACGAGATTCCGATGAAGACTCCGAAGAGCCACGCTGTGGAGAGCATGGAAGACGCACTGAAGGCAGCCCGCGAGATTGGCTACCCCGTGATGGTGCGCTCGGCTTATGCTCTGGGTGGACTGGGAAGCGGTATTTGTCCGGACGAGGAAGCCTTCATTAAATTGGCCGAAAGCTCTTTCACTTTCTCCAAGCAGATTCTGGTAGAAGAGTCTCTGAAGGGTTGGAAGGAAATTGAATTCGAGGTAATCCGCGATGCCAACGACCACTGCTTCACGGTGGCAAGCATGGAAAACTTCGACCCGCTGGGCATCCATACGGGTGAGTCCATCGTAGTGGCTCCCACTTGCTCATTGACCGACGAGCAGGTGAAAATGTTGCAGGAGCTTTCCACCAAATGTATCCGCCACCTGGGCATCGTGGGCGAATGTAACATCCAGTATGCGTTCAACGCCGAGACAAACGACTATCGTGTCATCGAGGTGAACGCCCGTCTGTCCCGTTCTTCCGCATTGGCTTCCAAGGCTACCGGTTATCCGCTGGCATTCGTGGCTGCCAAGATTGCGTTGGGCTATACGCTCGACCAAATCGGCGAGATGGGAACTCCCAACTCGGCATATGCAGCTCCGCAGCTTGACTACCTGATTTGCAAGATTCCGCGTTGGGACTTGACAAAGTTCGTAGGTGTCAGCCGCGAAATTGGCTCCAGCATGAAGTCGGTAGGCGAAATCATGTCTATCGGACGTTCCTTTGAAGAAATTATCCAGAAGGGCTTGCGTATGATTGGTCAGGGAATGCACGGATTCGTGGGCAATGAGGGAGTGGAGTTCGATGACTTGGATTACGAACTGTCACATCCCACCGACCTGCGCGTCTTTGCCATTGCCGAGGCTCTGGAAAAGGGATATGCCATCGACCGCATCTTTGAGCTGACCAAGATTGACCCCTGGTTCTTGGGCAAGCTGAAGAACATCGTAGACTACAAGCAGAAACTTTCCCAATATAATAAGGTGGAAGACATCCCCGCCGACGTGCTGCGCGAAGCCAAAGTGCTTGGCTTCTCCGACTTCCAGATTGCCCGCTTCGTGCTGAATCCGCAAGGCAATATGGAGAAGGAAAACCTTGCCGTACGCGCCCGTCGTAAGGAGCTGGGCATCCTGCCCGCCGTGAAGCGCATCAATACGGTGGCTTCCGAACATCCGGAACTGACGAACTACCTCTACATGACGTATGCCGTTCAAGGTTATGATGTGAACTATTATAAGAATGAAAAATCAGTGGTTGTGCTTGGTTCGGGCGCTTACCGCATCGGTTCGTCTGTAGAGTTCGACTGGTGCTCGGTGAATGCCATCCAGACTGCCCGCAAGCTGGGCTACAAGTCCATCATGATTAACTATAACCCCGAAACCGTTTCTACGGACTACGACATGTGCGACCGTCTCTACTTCGACGAGCTCTCCTTCGAGCGTGTGCTCGACGTTATCGACCTGGAGCAGCCGCGCGGTGTCATCGTGTCCGTGGGTGGACAGATACCGAACAACCTGGCAATGAAGCTTCACCGCCAGTCAGTTCCCGTGTTGGGTACTTCCCCCATCTCCATCGACCGTGCCGAAAACCGTAACAAGTTCTCTGCCATGCTCGACCAGCTGGGCATCGACCAACCGGCTTGGCAGGAACTCACTAGCCTGGAAGATGTGAAAGGCTTTGTAGAGAAGGTGGGCTATCCGGTACTGGTGCGTCCGTCTTACGTACTCTCCGGTGCTGCGATGAATGTATGCTACGATGAAGAAGAACTGGAAAACTTCTTGAAGATGGCTGCTGAGGTATCTAAGGAATATCCGGTGGTGGTATCCCAGTTCTTGCAGAACACCAAGGAAATCGAGTTCGACGCTGTTGCCCAAAACGGTGAAGTGGTGGAATACGCCATCTCCGAGCACGTAGAGTTTGCCGGTGTACACTCCGGTGACGCTACGCTGGTATTCCCGGCACAGAAGATTTACTTTGCAACGGCACGCCGCATCAAGAAAATCAGCCGCCAGATTGCGAAGGAACTCAATATTTCCGGTCCTTTCAATATCCAGTTCCTGGCACGCAACAACGAGGTGAAGGTTATCGAGTGTAACCTCCGTGCATCGCGCAGCTTCCCGTTCGTATCCAAGGTGCTGAAGCGTAACTTCATCGAGACTGCTACCCGTATCATGCTGGACGCTCCCTATACACAACCGGACAAGTCGGCATTCGACATCGACCGTATCGGTGTGAAGGCAAGCCAGTTCTCCTTCTCCCGTCTGCACAAGGCAGACCCGGTATTGGGTGTGGACATGTCGTCTACGGGCGAGGTAGGCTGTATTGGCGACGACTTCTCCGAAGCATTGCTGAATGCCATGATTGCTACCGGATTCAGAATCCCCCGTCCCGAGAAGGGCGTGATGTTCTCCTCCGGAGCCATGAAGTCCAAGGTGGATTTGCTGGATGCCAGCCGCATGCTCTTTGCCAAAGGCTATAAGATTTATGCTACGGCAGGTACAGCCGCTTTCCTCAACGCCCATGGCGTGACGACGGAAGCCGTTTACTGGCCGGATGAACGCCCGGATGCGGAAAACAACGTGATGACGATGATTGCCGACCATGCCTTCGACCTGATTGTCAACATTCCGAAGAACCATACGAAACGCGAGCTGACCAATGGCTACAAGATTCGTCGCGGTGCCATCGACCACAACATTCCGTTGATTACCAATGCCCGCCTGGCAAGTGCCTTTATCGAGGCATTCTGCGAAATGAAGCTGGAAGATATCCAGATTAAGAGCTGGCAGGAGTACAAATAAATTGTTTGCTCTATAAACGATTGCAGGAGCGGAAAGCCGAAAGGTTTTCCGCTCTTTTGGTATACTGCGTTTATTTCCGTATTTTTGTTCGGGGCTGAGTCTCTGTATGAATCAAAAGAAGAAATAATATGAATGAAGTGGAAAAAATGCGTAGCTCCCAGTTGGCGGATATGTCCGTTCCGGAGATACAGGTGAAGTTCGAGCATGCCAAGCGCTTGCTGGCAAAAATGCGTGTGATGAGTACTTACGATGAGGATTACCGGAGTTTGCTGGAGGAACTGGTGCCAGGTATTCCCGCTACTTCCATCATCTGCCCGCCCTTCCATTGCGACCACGGGGATGGGATCCGGCTGGGTGAGCATGTCTTTGTCAATGCCAATTGCACTTTCCTGGACGGGGGATATATCACGATTGGTGCCCATACGTTGGTCGGTCCATGCGTACAGATATACACTCCCCATCATCCGATGGATTATATCGAGCGTCGTACGGAAAAGGAATATGCCTATCCGGTGACGATAGGAGAGGATTGCTGGATTGGCGGCGGTGCCATTCTGTGTCCAGGCGTCACCATCGGCGACCGTTGTATCATCGGTGCGGGTAGTGTGGTGACGAAAGATATTCCATCCGATAGCATAGCCGTTGGTAATCCGGCAAAGGTCATCCGGAAAAATGAGACAAAAAAGTGAACGTACTAAATGCTTGAGAAACAGAGCGTGTCGCTAAATGACTAAAAAAATATCGAAAAATATTATGCAAAAGTTTTGGTAATGTCAAAATAAGCTGTACCTTTGCATCGCTTTTGAAACGGAAGTGTACGGGCGTTTAGCTCAGCTGGTTCAGAGCATCTGCCTTACAAGCAGAGGGTCGGCGGTTCGAATCCGTCAACGCCCACACAAAATCCAAGCACTTTCGTTCATCAAAAGGGCGTTTAGCTCAGCTGGTTCAGAGCATCTGCCTTACAAGCAGAGGGTCGGCGGTTCGAATCCGTCAACGCCCACTGGAAATTTTCATTCGAAGGTGGTCTTGCAAGTGATTGTAAGGCCATTTTTTTATCCGTTAACTTCCTTTTCTTAAAATCTTTATCCTTTATGTCTTGTTACTCAGAAAAAAGCAGTAATTTTGCAGTCCGATAATTATCATCATAAATACGACGTATGAAACTTGATTTACTTACCGCAATCTCTCCGATTGACGGTCGATACAGAGGCAAAACGGATGTTTTGGCTGCCTATTTTTCAGAATTTGCACTGATTAAATACCGTGTACAAGTTGAAGTAGAATACTTTATCACGCTGTGTGAGCTGCCTTTGCCGCAGCTGAAAGGGGTGGATAAGGGTGTTTTCGAAACCTTGAGAAACATTTACCGTAACTTTTCCGAAGCCGACGCGCAACGCATTAAGGACATTGAGAGCGTGACGAACCATGATGTGAAGGCTGTGGAGTATTTCTTAAAAGAAGAGTTTGACAAGTTGGGTGGTATGGACGACTATAAGGAGTTCATCCATTTTGGCCTGACTTCACAAGATATCAACAATACGTCTGTTCCTTTATCTGTAAAGGAGGCGTTGGAGCAGGTGTACTATCCTCAAATAGAGGAACTGATAGCGCAGCTCCGTGCTTATGCGGAAGAGTGGGTCGCTATCCCCATGCTTGCCAAGACACACGGACAACCGGCTTCGCCTACCCGTTTGGGCAAGGAGGTAATGGTGTTTGTCTACCGTCTGGAACGCCAGTTGGCAACGCTGAAGGCTTGTCCGGTGACAGCAAAGTTCGGTGGCGCTACGGGTAATTACAATGCCCATCATGTGGCTTATCCGGAATATGACTGGAAGGCATTCGGCAATAAGTTCGTTTCCGAAAAGCTTGGCTTGGAACGCGAGGAGTATACTACCCAGATATCCAATTACGATAATCTGTCTGCCATCTTTGATGCCATGAAGCGCATCAATACGGTGATGATTGATATGAACCGTGACTTCTGGCAATATATCTCTATGGAATATTTCAAGCAGAAGATTAAAGCCGGTGAGGTGGGCTCCAGCGCGATGCCGCACAAGGTGAACCCGATTGACTTTGAAAATGCGGAAGGAAACCTGGGCATGGCGAATGCTATTCTTGAGCACTTGGCGGTAAAACTGCCGGTTTCCCGTTTGCAGCGTGACTTGACGGACTCTACCGTGCTCCGCAATGTGGGTATGCCGTTCGGGCATATCATTATTGCCATACAAAGTTCTTTGAAGGGTTTGCGTAAGTTGCTGTTGAACGAACCGGCCATCTACCGTGACCTGGACAATTGCTGGAGCGTGGTGGCCGAGGCTATCCAGACCATTCTGCGCCGCGAGGCCTATCCGCATCCTTATGAAGCGTTGAAAGCGTTGACCCGTACCAATCAGGCCATTACGGAAGCGTCTATCAAGGAATTTATAGAGGGACTGAATGTAAGTGAAGAGATAAAGAAAGAATTGCAGGTGATTACCCCCCATACTTATACGGGAATTTAAGCAACCACAGAAGTGTACCGGAGGAATTTCAACTTTTTACTCCGGCAATTGTTATAGAAACATATAAAATTCAAGGTATAATAGAGACAATGAATGGCCGTGAGGCCAAGGTTTAATTTTATTCGAATAAAAAACAATGAGTACAGAAAACGAAACTTGGCGTGATGCTTCTTCCGCAGAGGAGAACTCAGGTGCCGGCCGCGATGGTAACCAATTTAACAAGGAAGGTGGCTACAGCCGTCCGTCTTACAACCGTGATAATGGCGACCGTCCTTATCGCCCTAGATTTAACAGTGAAAACGGGGACCGCCCGCAGCGTCCTTATAACAGTGACCGCCCTTATCGCCCGCGCTTTAATCCTGGTGCGGACAATGGCGACCGTCCGCAGCGTCCTCGTTACAATAACGATAATGGCGACCGTCCCTATCGTCCGCGCTATAACAGCGAAGGCGGCGACCGTCCGCAACGCCCTTATGGAAACAATTCGGGTGACCGTCCTTACCGTCCGCGCTATAACAGCGAAGGTGGCGACCGTCCGCAACGCCCTTATAATAGTGACCGTCCGCAGCGCCCGCGTTATGGTAATGAAGGTGGTGACCGTCCGCAACGTCCTTATAACGGCGACCGCTCCTACAACAGCGACCGTTCTTATAATACGGACCGTCCCTATCGTCCGCGCTACAACAGCGAAGATGGCGACCGTCCGCAGCGTCCTCGCTACAATAATGAGGGTGGTGACCGTCCTTATCGTCCACGCTTCAATTCGGGTGGTGGAAGACCTGGCGGATACGGCAACAGAGACAGCTATAGCCGTCCAGTCCGTCGTTCGGCCGATTATGACCCCAATGCTAAGTACAGCAAGAAGAAACAGATAGAATATAAGGAGCAGTTTGTGGACCCGAACGAGCCTATCCGCCTGAACAAATTCCTGGCCAATGCCGGTGTTTGCTCCCGTCGCGAGGCTGATGAATTCATCACTGCTGGAGTCGTTTCTGTAAACGGAGAGGTGGTAACGGAATTGGGAACCAAGATTAAGCGTGGCGATGAAGTGAAGTTCCACGACCAGACGGTCAGCATCGAACGTAAGATTTACGTCCTGCTGAACAAGCCGAAAGATACAGTGACTACTTCGGATGATCCCCAGGCACGTCGCACGGTGATGGATTTGGTGAAGGGCGCATGCGACGAACGTATTTATCCGGTAGGTCGTCTGGACCGCAATACTACAGGTGTATTGCTGCTGACAAACGATGGTGACCTGGCTTCCAAGCTGACGCATCCCAAGTATCTGAAGAAGAAGATATATCATGTGCATTTGGACAAGAACCTGACAAAAGCCGATATGGAGCAGATTGCAGCCGGCATTCAACTGGATGATGGGGAAATCCATGCAGATGCCATCAGCTATACGGATGACTTCAAGAAAGATGATGTCGGTATTGAAATCCACTCCGGCAAGAACCGTATCGTGCGTCGTATCTTCGAATCGCTGGGATACAAGGTGATGAAACTGGACCGTGTGTATTTTGCCGGTTTAACCAAGAAAGGCCTGCGCCGCGGCGAATGGCGTTACCTCACGGAACAAGAGGTGAACTTCCTGCGCATGGGTTCTTTTGAGTAATATATAATAAGGTATAATAACTGTTTTATGGAAAAGATTAGTAGAACAAAGATTGTTGACCTGCTGAAGCGTGAAGATTTTGGCGCTATGGTCAACGTGAAGGGCTGGGTTCGTACCCGCAGAGGTAGTAAGCAAGTAAACTTTATCGCGCTGAATGACGGTTCTACAATAAATAATGTGCAGATTGTAGTAGACTTGGGTAACTTCGATGAGGAGATGCTGAAAGAGATTACTACCGGTGCTTGTTTGAGCGTAAACGGTGTGCTGACGGAATCTGTCGGTTCCGGTCAGAAGGCCGAAGTGCAGGCCCGCGAAATCGAAGTGCTGGGAACTTGCGATAACACGTATCCGTTGCAGAAGAAAGGTCATTCCATGGAGTTCCTCCGTGAGATAGCCCATCTGCGTCCCCGTACCAATACGTTCGGGGCTGTGTTCCGTATTCGTCATAATATGGCGATTGCCATCCACAAGTTCTTCCATGACAGAGGATTCTTCTATTTTCATACTCCGATTATCACGGCTTCCGACTGCGAAGGCGCAGGCCAGATGTTCCAGGTGACTACGAAGAACCTTTACGACTTGAAGAAAGATGAGAACGGTTCCATTATTTACGATGATGACTTCTTCGGAAAGCAGGCCAGCCTGACTGTTTCCGGACAGTTGGAAGGCGAACTTGCCGCTACTGCATTGGGAGCCATCTATACATTCGGTCCTACGTTCCGTGCCGAGAATTCCAATACTCCCCGCCACTTGGCAGAGTTCTGGATGATTGAGCCGGAAGTAGCGTTCAATGATATTACGGACAATATGGACCTGGCGGAAGATTTCATTAAATATTGTGTACAGTGGGCTTTGGACAACTGTGCCGACGATGTGAAGTTCCTCAATGACATGTTTGATAAGGGCTTGATTGAACGTCTGCAAGGTGTCTTGAAAGAAAGCTTCGTGCGCCTGCCTTATACGGAAGGTATCAAGATATTGGAAGAGGCTGTTGCCAAAGGGCATAAGTTTGAATTCCCGGTGTACTGGGGAGTTGACTTGGCTTCCGAACATGAGCGCTATCTGGTGGAAGACCACTTCAAGCGTCCGGTTATCCTGACTGACTATCCGAAGGAAATCAAAGCGTTCTATATGAAGCAGAACGAAGACGGCAAGACCGTGCGTGCCATGGATGTACTCTTCCCGAAGATTGGAGAAATCATTGGCGGTTCCGAACGTGAATCGGATTACAACAAGCTGATGACGCGCATTGACGAACTTCACATCCCGATGAAGGATATGTGGTGGTATCTCGATACCCGTAAGTTCGGTACATGTCCCCACTCCGGGTTCGGTTTAGGCTTTGAGCGCTTGCTGCTGTTCGTTACGGGCATGACGAATATCCGTGATGTCATACCGTTCCCGCGTACGCCGCGCAACGCCGAGTTCTAAGTTTCGGAATATACAAACTGGATAAAATCATCCGCACAAACATTCTGTTGTTTGTGCGGTTTTTTTATACCCAAAAATGTTATAATCTCAAAATAAATCTTTATATTTGTGTCTAACGGAACGACATAACGTTAACCAACATCATACGAATATGAAACGGAACTATTTCTTTACCATGCTGGCAGCGGTGCTGCTTGCGGTAGCGGGAGCCAATGCGCAGGAGAGCGCAGAGTTTAGGCCTGCGGAACTGGCAGGAATTTGGCAGTTATGTCATTATGTGTCTGAAATCCCGGATGTTCCCGGGATATTGAAACCGAGTAACACCTTTAAAGTGCTGAGTGATGACGGCCGTATTGTCAATTTTACAATTATTCCAGGCAAAGATGCCATCATCACTGGATATGGGACTTATCAGCAGCTGACGGATAATTCCTATAAGGAAAGCATTGAGAAAAACATCCATTTGCCCATGTTGGACCATAAAGACAATATACTGGAGTTTGAAATAGGGGACGACGGGGTAATGTACCTGAAGTATTTTATAGCTAAGGACTTGAATGGTAATGAACTGAATACATGGTTCCATGAAACATGGAAGCGGGTGGGCATGCCTGCAAAATTTCCCGAAGACCTTGTCCGTTGATATTTCTTTCTCTTTCCCGTTTCTTTCTCATGCAGCTTTGAAAGCCTTCTATGACGGCACCGACCGATGAAGGCCGCATCATAAAGAGTTGTTCTGCGGAGATTCTTCCCTTTCTCCGCAGGATAACTTTGTCTGTTGTATATCAGCCAAGTGGCTCTCTAAAAAAAAGTGGAAAACTTTTGCCAGTTCTAAGAAAAACCGTACCTTTGCAAGCCGATTATTATCTCAAAAGGATAAGCATTTAATTCATAGCGAGTTAATCTTCCATTGTCCGGGATGACTGGCTTGCGGTGAAGAAAAAATTTTAGTAGTAACATTTTAAAAAACAATTAAGAGTGGATACTTTAAGTTACAAGACCATTTCTGCAAACAAAGCTACAGTGACTAAAGAATGGGTCATTGTTGACGCTACAGACCAGGTATTGGGTCGTCTGGGCGCAAAAGTTGCGAAACTGTTGAGAGGAAAGTATAAACCTAACTTTACCCCTCACGTAGATTGTGGCGATAATGTAATCATTATCAACGCCGACAAAGTAAAATTAACCGGTAACAAGTGGAATGACAAGGTATATCTGTCATATACAGGTTATCCCGGCGGCCAGAGAGAAATCACTCCTGCCCGTTTGCAGGCAAAACCGAACGGTGATGACAAGTTACTGAGAAAAGTAGTAAAGGGTATGTTGCCTAAGAACAAGTTGGGCGCAAAATTGCTGGGCAATATGTATGTATATGCCGGCAGCGAGCACAAACACGATGCTCAGAACCCGAAAATGATTGATATTAACGTACTTAAATAAGAGATAATGGAAGTAGTAAATGCATTAGGCAGACGTAAAAGTGCAATTGCACGTATTTTCGTAAGCGAAGGTACTGGAAAGATTACTATTAATAAGAGAGACCTCGCAGAGTACTTTCCATCAAGCATTCTTCAGTATGTAGTTAAACAGCCGTTGAATAAGCTGGGTGTTGCTGAAAAGTACGACATCAAAGTTAATCTCTGCGGTGGCGGTTTCACCGGCCAGTCTCAGGCTTTGCGTTTGGCAATTGCCCGCGCACTGGTGAAAATCAATGCTGAGGACAAGGCTGCTCTCCGTTCTGAAGGTTTCATGACTCGTGATCCTCGTTCTGTTGAACGTAAGAAACCGGGACAACCGAAAGCACGTCGTAGATTCCAGTTCAGTAAACGTTAAGAGTTGGAGAACGGTTGGGGCGGACAAGTTGCTTAATTCTCGACTTTCACCTCTCAACTCTCAACTGAAAAAGCGTTTAGTATCTAAACTACCGGGACTCTTCAGATTCAGACTACCCGGCGGTTGGTTTAGAAGAAACAAAAAAGAAAGTAAACGATTAATTTAAAAGAAAATGTCTAGAACAAATTTTGATACATTATTAGAAGCCGGTTGCCACTTCGGTCACTTGAAAAGAAAGTGGAACCCTGCAATGGCTCCTTACATCTTCATGGAGCGCAATGGTATTCACATCATTGACCTCAACAAGACGGTTGCTAAAATTGACGAAGCTGCTGAAGCTTTGAAGCAAATCGCTAAATCAGGAAAGAAAGTCCTGTTTGTTGCTACTAAAAAACAAGCTAAGCAGGTGGTTGCCGATAAGGCTGCATCTGTAAATATGCCTTATGTAATCGAGCGTTGGCCGGGTGGTATGTTGACTAACTTCCCGACTATCCGTAAGGCTGTCAAGAAGATGGCTACCATCGACAAGTTGACAAGCGACGGTACCTATTCAAACCTCTCCAAGAGAGAAATTCTTCAGATTTCACGTCAACGTGCAAAGTTGGACAAGACTTTGGGCTCTATCGCTGACCTGACTCGTCTGCCGTCTGCTCTGTTCGTTATCGACGTAATGAAGGAAAACATCGCAGTTCGTGAAGCTAACCGTCTGGGGATTCCCGTATTCGGTATCGTTGATACAAACTCCGATCCTACGAATATCGATTTCGTAATCCCGGCAAATGATGACGCTACTAAGTCAGTAGAAGTTATTCTTGATGCTTGCTGCGCTGCTATGCAGGAAGGTCTGGAAGAACGTAAGGCCGAAAAGGTAGACATGGAAGCTGCCGGTGAAGCTCCTGCCAACAAAGGTAAGAAGAAAGCTACAAAAGCAAGACTCGACAAGTCCGACGAGGAAGCAATCAATGCCGCTAAGGCTGCTGCTTTCATGAAGGAAGAAGAGGCTTAATCATACTGTTGAGAGTTGAGAATTGAAAGTTGAGAGTTACTTTACGGCAATTCTCAATTCTCTATTCTCAACTCTCAATTACTTTGTAAGGATATTATTAACAATTAAAATAAAAAGATATTATGGCTGTAAGTATGGCTGATATAACCAAGCTCCGCAAGATGACCGGTGCTGGTATGATGGATTGCAAAAATGCTTTGACTGAAGCTGAAGGCGATTTCGACAAGGCAATGGAAATTATCCGTAAGAAGGGACAAGCTGTTGCAGCTAAGCGTTCAGATCGCGAGGCTTCTGAAGGCTGTGTGCTGGCTAAGACTACGGGTGACTTTGCCGTTATCATCGCTCTGAAGTGCGAAACTGACTTCGTGGCTCAGAATGCTGATTTCGTGAAATTGACTCAGGACATTCTGGACCTTGCCGTGGCTAACAAGTGCAAGACTCTGGACGAAGTAAAAGCTCTGCCGATGGGCAACGGTACTGTACAGGATGCTGTAACAGACCGTAGCGGTATCACTGGCGAGAAGATGGAGTTGGATGGTTACATGACTGTAGAAGGTGCAAGCACTGTGGTTTATAACCACATGAACAGAAATGGCCTCTGCACTATTGTTGCTTTCAACAAGGCTGTTGAAGAAGGACTGGCTAAGCAGATTGCCATGCAGATTGCTGCCATGAACCCGATTGCAGTAGACGAAGATGGCGTATCTGAAGAAATCAAGCAGAAGGAAATAGATGTTGCTATCGAGAAGACAAAAGCTGAACAGGTACAGAAGGCTGTTGAGGCCGCTTTGAAGAAGGCTGGTATCAACCCGGCTCACGTGGACAGCGAAGACCACATGGAAAGCAACATGGCCAAAGGCTGGATTACTGCTGAAGACGTGGCAAAGGCAAAGGAAATCATTGCTACTGTTTCTGCCGAGAAAGCTGCACATCTGCCTGAACAAATGATTCAGAATATTGCTAAGGGCCGTCTTGGCAAGTTCTTGAAAGAAGTTTGCTTGCTGAACCAGGAAGACATCATGGACGGCAAGAAGACAGTTAGAGAAGTCTTGAAAGAAGCTGATCCTGAATTGAAGGTTGTTGACTTCAAACGTTTTACTTTGCGCGCTGAATAATTCCGCTTAGAAACGATTCTATAAAAAGAAGTGGCCGTATATGGAGTTGAATTCCTAAACGGTCACTTTTTTATGCCTCTACAGTTGCAGTGAGACGGATGATGCGTTTATCCCACGGGCTTGGTTTGCGTGTATCCTTCTGCCTTCAGGAGGTCGATGACACGTTGTTTGAAGTCGCCTTGCACGATGATTTCTCCATCTTTGGCACTTCCGCCTACTCCACATTTACTTTTCAGCAATTTGCCCAGTTCTTTCAGATTATTGTCGGTGCCCACGAAACCGGTGACAAGAGTGACGACTTTGCCACCCCGGTTCTTGCGGTCCAGCTGTACACGCAGGCGTTGTTGTGCAGGGGGGAGGGTAGCTTGCTCCTCATCGTCATTCATCTCATAGTTGTAGTCCGGGTTGGTGGAATAGACTATATTCAACCGTTCTTTCCAATCATTATTCTTCATACTTCTTTCTTTTAAACTTCCCAAAAGTACGATATTATGTGGAATTATGCAATTAGAAATTATG
This sequence comes from Bacteroides sp. AR20, assembly GCF_964250605.1. Taxonomy (NCBI): domain Bacteria; kingdom Pseudomonadati; phylum Bacteroidota; class Bacteroidia; order Bacteroidales; family Bacteroidaceae; genus Bacteroides; species Bacteroides sp. AR20. The sequence goes on from NZ_CAXUGK010000006.1 coordinate 40,613, forward strand.
TTAAGCTTTTGTTGCATCCGTGTTACTGATTAGAAAAAAAGCACTACTTTTGCCAATCGCAATATTGAGAACTTAAATAAGAAACTATGAGCAGTCCGTTACAGAAAAAAGAAACCATGAAGGTGCCGGAACCTACCTTGCGCCGGCTTCCGTGGTACCTTTCCAATGTAAAGTTGCTGAAACAAAAGGGGGAACGATTCGTATCATCCACCCAGATTTCCAAGGAAATCAATATTGATGCTTCACAAATTGCCAAAGACCTTTCGTATGTCAATATCTCGGGACGTACGCGTGTAGGCTATGAGGTGGACACACTGATAGCTGTGCTGGAGGATTTCCTGGGATTTACCAATATACACAAAGCCTTTCTGTTCGGTGTCGGAAGCTTGGGAGGTGCCTTGCTGCGCGACTCGGGTCTGAGCCATTTCGGTTTGGAGATAGTAGCTGCTTTCGATGTGAAGCCCGAACTGGTGGGTACGACACTGAGCGGCATCCCCATCTATCACTCGGACAAGTTCAAGCAGAAGATGCAGGAGTACGATGTCAATATAGGCGTGCTGACGGTACCTATCGAAATAGCCCAGCAGATAACGGATTCCATGGTAGAGGGCGGTATCAAGGCCGTATGGAACTTCACCCCGTTCCGTATCCGTGTTCCCGAGAACATTGTCGTGCAGAACACTTCCCTTTATGCCCATCTGGCCGTGATGTTTAACAGACTGAACTTTAATGAGATCAAGTAATGAAGATTATTGCTGTAGGAATGAACTATGCTCTGCACAACAAGGAGCTGGGACATACACATGAGAATAAGGAACCGGTTATTTTTTTGAAACCCGATTCGGCTATACTGAAAGATGGCAAACCTTTCTTTATCCCCGACTTTTCCAACGAAGTGCATTATGAGACGGAAGTGGTGGTGCGCATCTGCCGTTTGGGCAAGAATATTGCTCCTCGCTTTGCCCATCGCTATTACGATGCGGTGACGGTGGGCATCGACTTCACGGCACGCGACTTGCAACGTAAGTTCCGTGAGGCGGGTAATCCGTGGGAGCTTTGCAAAGGGTTCGACAATTCGGCAGCTATCGGCACCTTTGTCCCTTTGGAACAAGTGGGCGGCAATGTACAGAATTTGGACTTCCATTTGACGATTGATGATAAGGAGGTGCAACGCGGTCATACAGCGGACATGCTGTTCCGGGTAGATGAAATCATTGCTTATGTCAGCCGCTTCATGACCTTGAAAATCGGTGACTTGCTGTTCACGGGTACCCCTGTGGGAGTAGGTCCCGTCAGCATCGGACAGCACTTGCAGGGCTATCTTGGGGAAGAGAAAGTACTCGACTTCAATATCCGCTGAGCGGCATTCGGGATTTTTGTCCGTAAACCTCTATGTTAGCTTACTAAACTTCTGCTTTATAAAGCTAAAGTACCCCTTTACTAATTTCGTCCAAACATCTTTTGTCCAAAGAACTTTGTAATCAACGGGTAAATGTTTACTTTTGTGATGTAATCTTGAACTATAGACAGAGAAACCGTACTGCATGAAACGTTTGTTTGCCATCCTTTTCGCTTTGTTTTGCACTATGCCTTTATTCTGCCAAGATAGAGAGGTGGATTCATTGCTTCGGGTGCTTGATGCATCTGTGCAGGGGCGTGAACGATATACACTGGAACGTCAGTCTCAAATCAATGCCTTGCAGTGCCAGCTGAAGGCTACCCGTTCCGATGCGGAATTACTGGAAATCTACCAGGAGTTGTTCGGCAAATACAGCGCCTACCGCATGGACTCTGCCTTGTGGGCAGCAAATCGTTGCGTGGAAGTAGCCCAGCGTATGTCCGTAGCATCGCATCTCTACTCTGCCCGTATGCGTGTGGCAGAGGTGATGATTGGTACAGGAATGTATAAGGAAGGACTGGAAATTTTGGAAGACATTCCCCAGGAGGAACTGGGTGCGATAGATATGTTCTACTACTATAATCTTTATCATAAAGTGTACACGCTGATGGCATCCTATGCTTTTTCAGAAGAATTGCAGGCGTCATACTCCCGGCTGGCATATCAGTACAAAGACTCCATTCTGCGTGTGAAGCGTCCCGATTCGCAAGGCTATCAACTAACTTTGGGCGACAAACTACTGTATGAGGGTAAGTATGACGAAGCCATAGGTGTTTTGGAGGGTTGCTATGATATCCATAGCCAGAAGGACTTCAGCCTTGCCATTCCTTCTGTTGCATTGGCAAGCGTTTATGGTGCCAAAGGAGACCACAAGCAGGAAAAGAAATATCTTACCATCTCGGCAATAGCCGACGTGCAAAGCGGAACAAAGGAATACATTTCGCTTTGGAAACTTGCCAACCTGCTCTATGGCGAGGGCGACATAGAACGTGCGTATACCTATATGGAATGCTCCATGCAAGATGCTACCTTCTGTAATGCTCGCTACCGTACGATGGAGATTTCGGGGATGTTGCCCGTCATCAACTCCACCTACGAGGCCAAGTTGCATGAGGAAAAAGAACAGCTGGTCACCTTATTTATATGGATATCCATCCTGGCGGCAGTATTGCTGGTGGCCTTGGTCTATATTTATCATCAGATGAAGCGCCTTTCCCTTGCCAGAAAGACCATGGATGACATGAACAAGGAATTGAAGCACATCAACGGTGACTTGCAGGAACTGAATGCTCGGTTGCAGGAGTCGAACCGTGTGAAGGAGGAGTACATCGGCTACGTCTTCAACATGTGTTCCGTCTATATAGACAAGCAGGAAGAATTCCGCAAGATGCTGGCAAGGAAAGTGAAGGCCGGGCAGCTGGACGACCTGGTGAAAACCATCCACTCCACCACCTTTGTCACCGGCGAGTTGAAAGAATTCTTCCATACGTTCGACAGCGTCTTCCTGAAACTCTATCCTAAGTTTGTGAACGACTTTAATAACCTTTTGCAGGAGAACGAGCGCATCTATCCTAAAGAGGGCGAACTGCTGACTCCGGAACTCCGTGTGTTTGCCTTGATTCGGTTGGGAATTTCAGATAGCGGAAAGATTGCCACCTTCCTGCATTACTCTTCGCAGACCGTATATAATTACCGCTTGAAAGTGCGGAGCAAATCCTTTCTTTCTAAAGAAGATTTCCTGAATATGGTGCAGAAAATAGGGTAAAACTCCTCCTATGCCCTTTATGTGAATCTACTTTCTTACTTTCTGCTGATTTTCACAATATGCTGTTTTTTAATGTTTTATAGATAAAGCTAATCTGCTTGCGTCTACTTTAAGCTTCTACTCGCCTTTTTCGCGGGACAGTTAATCATATACCTTTGCAACATCGACAAAAGATTAAAGTTAACTGTAGTTTTTTGATAAGTATTAGTTAAGAAGATTGGGTATAAGGATTGCATGGAACCGGGCGTGCTTGGTTCCTTTTCTTGGCAAACATTATTTTTATTAACTATATATTGTATTATATGAAAAGCATGATTAAAATCGCAAAGAGTATTCTCCCGTTGCTGGGATTGCTCTTGTCTTTGTCACTTTCGGCACAAGATATTGCAGTGAAAGGACATGTGAAAGACCACACAGGTGAACCACTGATTGGGGCTAACATCTTGATAAAGGGTACCTCTGTGGGAACTATCTCTGATGTGGACGGTAACTTTACTTTGAAAGCTGCCGTCAATGATATTCTCTCCATTACATGTATCGGTTTTAAGGGCCAGGAACTGACGGTTACCGGCAGCAATACACCGCTCGTCATCACTTTGCAGGAAGACACGGAGATGCTGGACGAAGTCGTTGTAATCGGTTACGGTCAAGTGAAGAAAGGAGATGTCACTGGTTCTCTGCTAACTGTGAAGCCGGACGAGCTGAACAAAGGAAAGCAATTGACTGCCGAAGACGCTCTGGTGGGTAAGGTTGCCGGTGTGAACATTGTACCGGGCAGCGGTGCTCCGGGCAGCGGCGGTACCATCCGTATCCGTATGGGAGCTTCTTTGTCAGCAGACAACGACCCACTGATAGTTATCGACGGTGTGCCTGTCAGCAACGCCTCCATCAGCTCTATCAACCCGAATGACATTGCTTCGTTTACGGTATTGAAAGATGCTTCGGCAACAGCCATCTACGGTTCGCGTGCCTCCAACGGTGTCATCATTATCACTACGAAGAAAGGAAACACCGACGGTGTTTCACGTCCCTCTTTCAGCTACAGTGCCAACGTGACGGTGGGCAATGTGTATAAGAAACTGGATGTACTTTCCGCTTCCGAATATCGCGAAGCCTTTGCCAAGTATGCCAATGCTCCGGAGGCTTTCAAGCTGGGTGATGTCAATACCGACTGGCAGGATGAAATCTACCGCGTGGCAATGGGTACAGACCACAACCTCTCCATGACTGGTGCTTTGAAGAATATGCCTTACCGCGTGTCCGTGGGCTATACCAACCAGAACGGTACGTTGAAAAACAACAACTACCAGCGCCTCAATGCCAGTATCGGTTTGTCGCCCAAGTTCTTCGACAAGCATCTCTCTGTTGACATCAATATCAAGGGTAGCATCGAGGACGAAAAGCCGGTTTCCACCAGTGTCATCGGAAGTGCCGTAGGTTTCGACCCTACACGCCCTGTATATCAGAACTATGACGGTAATGTAGGTTTGGGGTACTATATGTGGATGGGTGTAAGTAATACCCCCATCACGCTAGCTGCCTCAAACCCCGTCTCCGACTTGGAACTTGCCGACAAGCAGAACAAGACCAAACGCTCCATCGGTAATATTGCCCTCGATTATAAAATACACGGTTTTGAAGACTTTCGACTGAACCTGAACATGGGGTGTGATTTCCTGACGGAAGACAAACACGATAACATGCCTGACTTGGCCCCCGCCATGTACACCGGCAACGAACAGGATGGTACCGGAAAGCGTTATACATATCATAACGACAAACGCAATACACTACTCGACTTCTACGCCAACTATGCCAAAGACTTCAACGACCATAACCTCAATGCCATGGCTGGTTACGGCTGGCAACGTTTCTGGTACAAGAACCATGATACCACTACCGACACCAAGGGTGAGGATCTTACCTCTCCCAAGCACGAGGAAGCTGAACTCTACCTGCTCTCCTTCTACGGTCGATTGAACTACTCTTGGAAACAGCGTTATATGCTGACTGCTACGTTACGTGCCGATGCTTCTTCTCGCTTCTCGCCCGAGACCCGTTGGGGCTACTTCCCTTCCGTAGCCGCTGCATGGCGTGTGAACGATGAGGCTTTCTTGGCAGACAACAAAGTAGTGTCCGACCTAAAACTCCGTTTGAGCTACGGTCAGACCGGCCAGCAGTCCATCGGTTCCTACTACCAGCATTTGTCCACCTATACTGCATCTTACGATGAGTCCAGATACTTGTTCGGTAACAAGTGGTACACCACCTACCGCCCCAACGGCTACGATCCCAACATTAAATGGGAGACTACGGAAACTTACAACATCGGTATCGACTACGGTTTCTTGAACAACCGCATCTCGGGTACGATTGACTACTACTGGCGTAACACGAAAGACCTGCTGAACGACATTTTTGTACCTGCCGGCAGTAACTTCACCAACCGTATCGAAACCAACATCGGTGATATGGAAAGCAAAGGTCTTGAAATCGGTGTGAACTTGGTTCCCATCCAGACCAAAGATTGGGAATGGAACATCAGCGGTAACTTCACTTGGAATGCCTCAAAGATTACCAAGCTGAACACCATCGACAACGAGAGCAACTACGTAAAGACAGGTAACGCCGGAGGTACAGGCCGCTATCTGCAAGTACACATGGTAGGAGAGACTCCGAATACCTACTATCTACTGAAGCAAGCTTATGACGAAAACGGACAGCCGCTGGACGGTAAATACATTGCCAAAGACGGCTCCATCACTTCTAGCGAAGAAGACTCTAACAAGTACGTCACTGGTAAGAGTTCCAAGGCCCCTTACTATTGCGGTCTGTCCACCCGTCTGTCCTACAAGAATTGGGATTTGGGCATCAACGGACACGGTAGCTTCGGTTTCTATGTCTATAACTATGTGGCTGCTTCCAACTCCTTGGATGCACTCTATGGCAGCAACGGCGTTTCCAGCAACATCCTGCGTTCTACGCTCGAAAACAAGTTTACGCAAGACCGCCAGTTTACCGACCATTTCCTGGAGAGAGGCAACTTCTTCCGTATAGACAATATCACCATCGGTCATACGTTCAATAAACTGTGGAACGACGGGACATCGCTCCGTCTCTCCTTCGCCGTACAGAATGTATGCACTTTGAGCGGATACTCCGGTCTTGATCCGGAGCTTTATGACGGAATCGATAAAAACATCTATCAGCGTCCGCGTACGTTCATGCTGGGAGTTAACCTTAATTTTTAATGACTAAAAACAGATACATGATTATGAAAACTAGATATTTCAAATTAGTAACAGTATGTTTGCTGGCTGTGTCACTTTTTGCTTCTTGCCTGGGCGACCTGGATACATTGCCGCTGGATGATAACGAACTGACCGGTGAGATGGTGTACTCTACTCCCGAGGCTATATCGGCATGATTGCCAAGTGTTATGCTGCCCTGATACAGACAGGGCAGAAGGGTGGTGACGGAGGAGACGGCGATGTGTCGGGCATCGATGAAGGATATTCTGGTTATACTCGTGCCTTGTTCTACTTGCAGGAAGCTTGTACGGATGAAATCGTATTCCAGTCCGGTGGCAGCAAGGGTGTACGTGCCATGCTTTACTTGAATTGGGATGCTTCTACTGAGATTGTGGGTTATCCTTATTACCGTCTTTTCATGACCATTAACTATTGCAACGAGTTCCTACGTGAATGTACAGAGAGCAAATTGCAGGAGAGAGGTGTGTATGAAGCCTTGAAAGACGAGTATCAATACTATTGTGCCGAAGCCCGCTTCATCCGTGCTTATAGTTACAGTATGCTCTGCGACCTTTACGGTTCTACACCCTTCGTGGACGAAACGATGGAAGTAGGTGACATGCCCGAGCAAGCCACTCGCGAGGAAATCTACAACTTTGTGGTGTCCGAACTGGAAGAATTGACCACCCTGCTGAAAGAACCCAAAAAGAACGAATATGCCCGTGTGGACCGTGTAGCAGCCTGGTTCTTGCTGTCACGTGTTTACTTGAATGCCGAAACTTGGGTAGGAAAGAATGAATACACAAACGCATACAAATATGCCAAAAAGGTAATTACGGAAGGTAATTATCCGCTGGCTTCCGATTATCGCCACATCTTCTTGGCAGACAATGAAACTTGTTCCGAAATCATCTGGCCGCTGGTGCAGGATGCAGACTATGCGCAAGGCAGCGCAGGTACTAACTTCCTGATTAAGGCGTTGATGAATGGAGATATGGGCAACTATATCCGGATAGGTGTGAACGGCACCTGGGGCAATGCCCGCGTAAAGACACAGCTGGTGGATATGTTCGAAGAAGAAGACCAGACTTTTGTGGCAGACGACATCTGGGGGAACGGCAAGAAAGACAAGCGTGCCCAATTCTTCTCTATTGGCCACACCAAAGAAACTTGGGTAGAAGGCAAGGAGTTCCAGAGCGATTTCAATAACGGCTACGCCTGCATCAAGTGGAGAAACGTGCGCAAAGACGGCAGTGAACTGGAACCAGGCGGCACGAAGTACTCCTCTGTCGATTATCCGATGTTCCGTACGGCAGATGCCTACTTGATGGCGGCTGAGGCTATTCTGCGTGGCGCCGAAGGTGGTTCGCGTACCGAAGCGTTGGAGTATGTGAATGAAATCAGAGACCGTGCTTACATGTCCGGCAAATATGGTAATGGCGTATCGGGACGCATCAGCGACAGTCGGTTGAATCTTGATTTCCTTTTGGATGAACGTGCCCGCGAGTTGCACATGGAGTTGGTTCGCCGTACAGACCTGATTCGTTTTGGTAAGTTCACCAAGGGATATAACTGGGACTGGAAAGGTAGTGACAATGGCGTGGCAGGTTCTTACATAGGTAAGGATGTGGACGACAAATACAACCTCTTCCCCATTCCGCAGGACGAGTTTACCACCAATCCTAATTTGACACAAAATCCTGATTTCTTGAACTGAAAAGCTTTATTATCCTATGAATTTTAGATTGAAACGAATCGTTTTTTCTACCATTCTTTTTGCCGCATCGGCTGTGCATACATCGTCGTATGCACAAGCCACGCGCGAAGAAATCTTCGATAACATTGCCGTTACCGGAGGAGTGTATTATGCCTATCTGGCACCGGGTGTACAGACCAAGGCACCGAAGGGTTACGAGCCTTTCTATATCAGTCACTTCGGACGTCATGGCTCGCGCTGGCTGATTTCTGACGAGGAGTATATCCGTGTGATGGAAGTGTTTGAAAAGGCACATCAGGCAGGTAAACTTACTCCGCTGGGCGAAGATGTGCGCAAGCGGTTGGCTATTGTCTGGGCAGATGCCGAAGGACGCGGTGGAGACTTGAGCCCAGTGGGCGTGGATCAGCAGCGCGGTATTGCCGAACGTATGTATCAGGCATTTCCCGAAGTCTTTAAAGGTGCGCCGGAGATGTCGGCATGTGCTACACTCGTAATACGTTGCGTACTCAGTATGGATGCCTTCTGCGAACGTCTGAAGGAATTCAATCCCCAACTGAAGATTGAGCGTGAATCTAGCAACAAATACATGCCTTACTTGAACTTTCATACGCAGGAAGCCATGAAGTTCACTTCGCACAAGGGCCCTTGGTACGAGGAGTTCCGCAAATTCGAGAAGAGCCATGTTCGTCCCGAACGTCTGATGAACTCACTTTTCTCCGATAAAGAGTTTGTCCATAAACGTGTGAATCCGGAGGAACTGATGCGCGGTCTTTATGCGATAGCCTCGGACATGCAGGACGTGGAGCAGGAAGTATCGTTCTATGATATTTTTGAGAAGCAAGAGTTATTCGACATTTGGCAGATACACAACTACAAGAACTACGTGTGCGACGGTCCCTCGCCCATGACCAACGGACTGATGGTGGCAAACGCCAAACCGACACTGGAGAACATCATTGCCGCTGCCGACGAGGCTATTGCTTCGGGTAGAAACTCGGCTACTTTCCGCTTTGCACATGATGGAAACATTATCCCCCTGGCAGGATTGATGAAGTTGGAGAACTGCTATAACGAGGAGGCCGACCCCGATAAGTTCTATCAGGCGTGGTGCAACTACAAGGTTGCGCCGATGGCAGGAAATATACAGCTGGTGTTCTTCCGCAAGAAAGGCTCGCCGGAAGATGTGATTGTAAAACTGTTGCTGCACGAGCATGAAGTAAGTATCCCGGTGAAGACGGATATGGCTCCTTTCTATCACTGGCAAGATGTGAGAGCTTTTTATAAAGGAATTGTAGACAGTCTGCCCGACAGACCGTAACATATTCTTCATACTCCATACCGATTGCACGGTTTACGTTCGATTTTCTTTCCACAAGGGGAGCAAAAAACGGCGTAATCCGTGCAATTTGTGTCTTGTTCCTTCTCTTGTTCCTATTTTTTCCGTACTTTCGTATCAACTTAAAGAAGTAACGATATGAAGATACGTGTAGGTTTCGGCTTTGATGTCCACCAACTGGTGGCAGGGCGCGAGCTTTGGCTGGGCGGTATCCGCCTGGAACATGAAAAGGGATTGTTGGGGCACTCGGATGCAGACGTGCTCATCCATACTATCTGTGACGCATTGCTGGGAGCGGCGAATATGCGCGACATCGGCTATCATTTTCCCGATACTGCCGGTGAGTTCAAGAATATAGACAGCAAGATTCTGTTAAAGAAAACAATAGAACTGATAGCTGCTAAAGGCTATTTGGTGGGTAATATTGATGCTACCATCTGCGCTGAGCGGCCTAAGTTGAAGTCCTATATTCCCGAAATGCAACGTACGCTTGCCGCGGTGATGGGAATAGACGAGGATGACATCTCCATCAAGGCCACCACCACGGAGAAACTCGGCTTTACGGGCAGGGAGGAAGGTATATCCGCCTATGCCACTGTATTGATAGTGAAGGAATGACATGAAATAATATCAACTCAATTTAATCATCCACTTATATGAAGAAAATCTCCTTGACCTTTTGTCTGGCACTTTTATCCTCCTTGTTCTGCCCGGCACAAGTATCGCCTTTACAGTTCAACAAGAATGGAGAGTTTAAAATCGTCCAGTTTACAGACATCCACTTTAAGTATGGTAATCCGGCTTCAGACATTGCTTTGAAGCGTATTGGCGAGGTGCTTGATGCTGAGTGCCCCGATTTAGTAGTCTTTACCGGCGATGTGGTTTATGCCGCACCTGCCGATACAGCCATGCGCAAGGTGCTTTCCTATGCTACGGACCGTAAGATTCCTTTTGTCGTAACCTTTGGCAACCACGACAACGAGCAGGGAAAAACACGTGCTGAGCTTTATGACGTTATCCGTTCCATGCCTTTCAATATCCAGCCCGACCGTGGCGGAGTAGAATCTCCCGACTATGTCCTCACACTGAAATCCTCGGACGGCAAGAAGGATGCAGCCCTGCTTTACTGTCTGGATTCCCATTCCTACTCCAAACTACCCGACGTAAAGGGGTACGACTGGCTCACTTTCGACCAGGTGAACTGGTACCGCCAGCAGAGTGCCACTTATAAAGCAAAGAACGGTGGGCAACCTTTGCCTGCACTAGCATTTTTCCATATTCCTTTGCCGGAATATAACGAAGCCGCTTCCGACGAGAACGCCATACTGATAGGTACCCGCATGGAAAAGGCTTGCGCTCCGGAACTGAATACGGGCATGTTCACTGCCATGAAAGAGGCTGGTGATGTGATGGGTATGTTTGTCGGGCACGATCATGACAACGATTATGCCGTAATGTGGAAAGGTATCCTGCTGGCTTACGGCCGTTTCACCGGTGGTAATACCGAGTACAACCATTTGTCCAACGGTGCACGTGTCATTTTGATGAAGGAAGGTGCCCGTACTTTCACCACCTGGATTCGTCTGAAAGGTGGCGAAATTATTGATAAGACGGTCTACCCAGACAGCTATATGAAGGACGATTGGCGTAAGCGTCCGTTGGTGACGGAATAATGGTGAACTTAAAAAGAACGATATGGACAAGATAAGGACCGGATTAGCCGCTTACGGAATGTCGGGACGTGTTTTCCATGCCCCCTTCATCTCCACTAACCCTCATTTTGAATTGACTGCCGTTACGGAGCGCAGTAAGGAACTCTCCCGGGAGAAGTATCCCGACGCTTGTATTGTGCGGAGTTTTGAGGAACTTATCGAAGTGGAAGAGCTGGATTTGGTTGTCATCAACACGCCGGACAGCACTCATTATGAGTATGCCCGCCGCGCCCTCGAAGCAGGTAAGCATGTGGTTGTGGAGAAGCCTTTCACCACCACCGTGGCAGAAGCTGAGGAACTTGTGGCATTTGCCGCAAGCCGGGGGCTGACCTTGAGCGTTTACCAGAACCGCCGGTGGGACTGCGATTTCCTGACAGTTAAGCAAATACTGTCCAAAGGCTTGCTGGGGCATCTGGTGGAGTTTGAATCCACCTTCCCCCGTTATCGTAATTTTATCAAGCCGAATACTTGGAAGGAAACCGGACAAGATGGGGGCGGCTTGACCTATAACCTGGGTGCCCACGTCATAGACCAGGCTGTGCAGCTGTTCGGTATGCCCGAAGCCGTCTTTGCAGATATTGCCACGTTGCGCAAGGACAGCAAGGTAGACGACTATTTCATCATCCATTTGCTACGTCCCTCAAAGGCGCCCGAAGTGAAGATAACGCTGAAATCCAGCTATCTGATGTGTGCGAGCGAACCCCGTTTCGTCCTCCACGGTAGGGAAGGTTCTTACGTGAAATATGGTTTCGACCCGCAGGAAGCCGCCTTGACCGAGGGCGTATTGCCCGGCACTTCGCACTGGGGCGAGGAGGACAAATCCTCTTGGGGACTGCTTTATACGGAAAAAGACGGTAGAATTGTTTATGAACCCTATCCAAGTCTTCCCGGTGATTATGCAGCTTTTTATGAGAATATCTATCGGCATATCCACCACGGCGAACCTTTGCAGAGCGATGCCCGCGAGGTGGTCGGAGTCATCCGCTTGATTGAGGCAGCCTGGGAAAGCAGCCGTATGCAGCGTGTGGTTCGTATCTGATAGAAAATCTTTTACCCGGTAGGGACGTGTAACTTTACATGTGTCAATCGGGTGTATTTCGTACTTCCTATTATATAGGTACGCGCGATGCGTGCCGATGCTATCTTCATTACTTCTCCCATCTGGTAGGCATGTTCCACGGCGGGCAGCTGGCATGATTTCCGGCTTGCCGTGCGTGCATTCAGCCGGATGCTGACGAAGTTGCCGATGGAGTCTTTCAGTTTCAACACTTGGCGTACATAGAAATAAGGAGTGGTCCCTTTGAGCTGCGTCTTGTAGGGGTTGTCTTCCAGTCGCACGCTGAGTACGGTCAGTGTCAGGTTCTCCACTTTTTCCCCTTCCTTCCCCAGGAAACGTCCGCCGGTGGTTTGGTACGTTTTTCTTCGTTGTATGTCGAGGTGGACTGAATGGTAAATCTTGGCAATCTGTACGAAACGTTCCTGCTTGGGGATGCGTGGCTGGAATTTGAAGGCTATCCACGTAAGATAGGCAGGGTCTATACGGAGAATTTCGTGCAGGAAATGTCCGTGGTATTTGCCTATGGAGATAATGTCGTCCCCTTTGCTCTGCATTCTTTTGGCATTGTACTCCACAAGCAGCAGGCTGCGCGGTGAGTAGAAGCATAGCGTGCTTGCCATCCGCAACGTTTCGTGAATGTCGGTGGAAAGGTCGCAAATGTAGAAGATGGACTGTCTCCCGGGCAGTGGAGAGTAAATCCACAAAGTATATTGGAGATACTCAGGCCGGGGCAGTACGATAAGATAGGCCCCTACTTCCTTATAAGAGGCTCTCCCTTGATTGTATGCATTCAGTTTACTATACAATAAGTCTTGTTCAGTCTGCGGTATACCGGGTATGATTGGATTTGCCATAGCTCGGAATAATTTATTCCAAATATACATTTTTGGAATGAAAGAAACAAGGGGAAGCCAAGAAATATCAGAAGCGTACCATCAATTCCAATACTACTTTGTCTTGTTCCGACTCCTTCGCTATGCTGTTTTTGGCATAGAAGTATTTCTCGTAATTCAACCGGAGGTCTGTGCGGAATGCTTTGCTGAGGCTGAAGGTGATGCCGCCCGTTAGGCGTTGGCGTTTGTAGTCGGTCACCGTCAATCTGCCGGTTTCTTCATCGGCGGTTTTGGCGTCGCTCTGGTCGGTCATCATGTCGTAGCGCAGCAGGAAAGACATTTTGTTGAATACTTTCCGTAACGGCAGATCGTAGTTGATGAAGGTGTTGACAGCGTGTACATCTTTGAAAGCGTTGTCGGAATATTGCTTGTACAAATATTCGCCTTCGATATGGAAACGGCCGGTTTCATAGTAGGCACCGATGTCGTAGGATTGCATACGTACTTCTTCCGGCTGGATGCTCTGCACGCTCAGTGTTAGGTTCAGTCCTTTGGTGAAGAGAAATTGGGCTTTGGCGGAGTAGTTCACTTCCTTGTGCCATTCTTTCTGGTTAGTCAGTCCGGAACCGTTGAAAAGTCCTCCTTCCACAGTGATAGGTACACCGGTAGGCAGGGTATATCCTACTGTGAACCCCACGTCCCGTACATTGCCCACTTGCTTGGCGATGAACGAGCGGTTGGGGAAGTATTGCTGGTGCGGTGAGCGGTGGGCGTCGATGGTGAAGGGGACGCGCATTTGTCCGGCGGTGACTGTCAGTCCTTTTGTCGGGAAAAGCCGGGCGTAGGCATCCAGCATCTTGATTTGACCTTCGTCGGAGAGGTCTATCTCGGCTTTGTAGGCTACGCTGGGCAATACGTTACCCGTCACGCTGACGCGGGCATTGCGTACTTCGAAACGTCCTGCACCCATGGTGGTCTGATATTCGTATTTGGCGCGGATGGTTCCGTGGACTTCCGGCAGGTAGTCTTTGGTTTCCATCTTCTCCTTTTCAATCTTTTTTCCGTCCTCGTTGATGGAGGGCGTTTGGGCAATTGCGGCCAACGGCAGCAGGGCAATCAGTACTGTCAATGCACTTTTTTTCATAATCTGTTGTTGTCGAATGATTTGTCGGCGACAAAGTTCGGACATACGTGTTGTGTTTTTGTGTCATATATGTTGCATTGTTGTTACAAAAACTGTTAGAGAGAAGAACTGTGATAGGTGCCGTTTTAATCTTTTTATGGCTTGATTTAGTTTCTTGTTTTTATTAAAACGTTGGTTGTTAGGATTATATGTGCACTGAGCAAAAGTTTCAGTCTGAAATATCAATGAAATATTCCTATCTTTGAAGAAAATATCAAGAACGTTTGTTTTAGAACTCTGATGCTTATGAAAAGACAGTTGTTTTTAGCAGGAATAAGTTTGATGCTGGGGGGCATGTCAATGCTTGCCCAAGATATATCTCCGGTGAATTCCGTTTCTTACGAATGGAAGAGCGTACCGATAGTGGGAGGAGGCTTTGTGGACGGTATTGTTTTTCACCCAGAAGCTCCCGGTATCCGTTATTGCCGCACCGATATGGGAGGGGCCTATCGGTGGGATGCTGCTTCCTGCCAGTGGACGCCCTTGTTGGACTGGATAAGTCTGGATGAAAGCAATCTGCAGGGAGTGGAGAGCATTGCCATTGACCCGCAGAATCCACAGAACGTGTATATTGCCTGCGGTACGTATACCAGTAGCTCCAATGGGGCCATACTCTGTTCTTATGATGGCGGCAGAACCTTTGCTCGCGTTGATGTGCCTTTTACGATGGGTGGCAACGAGAATGGGCGTGGTAATGGGGAACGGATGATGGTGGACCCGCAGAATGGGAATATCATTTATATGGGAACCCGTTTGCATGGCTTATGGCGCAGTACGGATAAGGGGAGGAGCTGGGCACGGGTAGCGTCTTTCCCGAATGTCTCCGAGAAGCTTAATCCCGTCGACCGTGCCGCATGGGGGAATCGCGGCAGTGGTATTGTCTGTGTTGCCTATGATGCACAAGGCACTCGCGACGAGCGTGGCACCCGTGACATTTATGTGGCAGTGTCATTGATGGGCAGGGAAAATCTGTTTGTGAGTCACGACTATGGTGAAAGTTGGCAGCCGGTCGGGGGACAGCCGATGCAGTATCGCCCCACGCATATGGTCTTGACCGGTGACGGGCAATTGGTTCTGACGTATGGAGATACTCCCGGTCCAAGCCAGATGGGGGATGGAGGTGTGTGGAAATACGATATCCGTAAAGGCAAATGGACAGACATTTCTCCCGTCAGACTGCCAGGTGGCGAAAAGGCAGGATTTGGCTATGCAGCCGTATCTGTAGATTCTCGTAATCCGAAGCATCTGATTGCCAGTACACACAGTCTAGGGGGCAAGCACGGTTATAAAAGTGATGAGATGTTCCGTACGACTGACGGTGGCAAGAGCTGGAAACCGATTTTCAAGACGGGATATGAGTATGATTATTCCAAAGCTCCCTATACAAAGGTAGCGCCCCTACACTGGATGTTCGACATAGAGATAGACCCTACCGACGCTGAACATGCCATGTTTACCACCGGTTTCGGTGGCTGGGAAACTTTTAATCTCTCTGCCGTGGAACGCGAGGAACCGGTGAAATGGAGTATCATGTCTGCCGGTATCGAAGAGACCGTGCCTCTCGAACTTTATGCTCCCGAAAAAGGGGCGCGCCTGATTTCCGGTATCGGTGATTATGGTGGCTTTACGCATTTCGACCTCAATCGACCCGATTCGTTGGGCAGCCATGCCAATCCTCATTTCGGAAATACGAATGGAGTGACAGGCGCTTGGCTGAAGCAGGATTTGGTAGTCAGGGTTGGTACACTGTTTGGCCATCAGCCGGATGCAAAGACTATCTCATATTCAGAAGATGGGGGCAGGCACTGGACTATGTGTGCCACCGTTCCAACAGAGAAGTCTCGTAATGGGCATATCGCCGTGGCAGCAGATGGCTCTTCTTGGATTTGGATACCCGACCGCTCGAAGGCTTATCTGACCCGTGATAAGGGGGCTTCTTGGCAAGTTTGCCGTGGTTTGCCTAAGAATATCCGCGTCATAGCAGATAAGGTGAACCCCAAACGTTTTTATGCTGTAGATGCTGTGGCCGAAATATTGTATAGCAGCGAGGATGGTGGGGCGACTTTTCATGCCGACACATTGAATTTAACGGTTAAACGGTCCCAACGCGGTAATGCCGGTGCCGCTGTACGAAGAGGAGATCTGCGTGGAGGGCAAGACCGTATCTATGCTACTCCCGGTCGTGAAAAAGATTTGTGGATTGCAGCTTATGATGGTTTGTACCACTCTGTCACTTCAGAAAAATTTGATTTCCGTGTTTTGGATAAGGTACGTACCATCTATGCTTTTGGCTTCGGCAAGGCAAAGCCGGGTAATGATTATCCTGCCATCTATCTGATAGGCGTAATCAACGGGCAATATGGTTTCTTCCGTTCTGACGATGCGGCTAACTCTTGGGTACGTATCAACGATGATGCCCATCAATATGGCTTGGTATTGCATATCTGCGGTGACATGCAGGAATATGGACGGGTTTATATAGGGACACATGGCCGGGGAATTGTGACGGGAGTACCCGCGTCATAGCTTTTCTTCATGCAGTTCATGTAATCTCCTTTGTGCCTACTTTTCATCAAGTCCGTACATCTGCAGCCTTTATGGGCACTGAGATGATACGGACTTTTAGTTTCTTATATTGTCATTATGTACTGTAGGTTACTGCCGTCATTTCGGTATTTGCAGTCATTACCTCCATAATCTCTTCTCTTACGAATATTGTCTTTTCATTTAGTATAAATTTAGTCAACATCCGTTTGGAAAGTCTTGTGACTGTATGATATATTACTTTTTCAAAGAAAATATTTTTCGTTCGTTTATATTTTAATATATTTGCATTCCAATCTTCCCATCATTTGTTAATAAATGTTGGCTAGTGTTTGATGATGGTATTGCATAACCTTAAATGAAACCTAATGGTACACTTGTATAGATATATCATTTTTATAATTGGCCTTTGCACTACCCAACTGGTTTCCGCATACGGATTAAGATTTCGTGGCGCGGTCAGTCCTATTGATCAAAGAACATCCTATGATGTGTTTGCTCATAGTTATCCTTCTTTCAGAGACTATTTTGACTTGGAGTTCAATATAGCTTTGTATTCTACCGAGAGCGTCGGTTATATCTTGCGTGTTAAGGGGAAGGATGAAGGACAGATTTTCAATCTTTTTTTTGATTTTCGTGGTGATGATATCTTGTTCCGTTTGAATCAAGAGGGGAAGTGTGTGTTGATAGCCTTGCCTGTCAATAAGGCTGGAGCGATGAAATCCCATTGGTTTAGGGTGAAGATAGCCTTTAACTTGAAGCAGGATGAGATTACTCTCAAGATTCATGATCAGGAAAAAGTATGCAAGGGTGTAGCACTTGCCGATGAGTTCAGCCCGAAAATAGTGTTCGGTAAGAGCGACCACATTATTGACGTTCCAGAGATAGCTATTGATAAGTTGGTTGTGCACGCTGACCACACTTACACGTTTCCTTTGGATGAGGCGGAAGGAGAATCGGTTTTTGACCGGGAAGGGATTCTTTACGGTAAAGTGGAAAATCCGGTGTGGCTGATTAATGAGGCCTTTCACTGGAAGCGGGAGGGCGGTTTTGCGTCGGCTTCAGAAGCAGGTTCTTGTTATAATATTGGTAGAAATGAGATTTATTATTTCAATCGTGATTCGTTGTTTGTCTACAATATGGAGACGGGAAATATTTCTGCCAAGGCTTTTACCGAACGGTGTCCTGTGAAGTTGTTTCTTGCCGGTAGTTTCTTTGACAGTGCCAGTGAAAGGTTATATGTCTACGAGGTATATACAGAGAATGGGGATGCGGAGCCTATGATAGCAAGTCTAGACTTGAATACATTGGGCTGGAGAGTAGAGAGTTACAGTCGGCTCAGCATGCAGTTGCATCATCATTGTTCCTATTATGATGCAGTCCGCAAGCGTTACACCATCTTCGGTGGTTTCGGCAATATGTATTACAGTAATAAATTCTATATATTCGATCCGGAAGAAGCGCGTTGGGATACACTTGGTTCTCTATCCGGTGATTTTCTTTGTCCCCGTTATTTCTCTTCGGCCGGTTATTTGGACAGTAACCATTCTGTCTATATTTTTGGCGGTATGGGCAATGAGTCGGGTGACCAGGTAATAGGCCGCCGTTATTTTCACGATCTTTATAAGGTGGATTTGCAAGAGATGCATGTGCAGAAACTTTGGGATATTTCGGAAGGACAGCCCAATGTGGTGCCGGTGCAGGATATGCTGATACAGAATGATTCTTGTTTTTATGTCTTGCGTTATCCCGAGAGTGTGTCTAACTCGTTTTTGCATCTCTACCGTTTTCTTATAAAAGATGGCAGCTGTCAGATATTGGGTGATTCCATTCCCATTTACTCTGATAAAATCACGACAAATGCTCGTCTTTATTATAACGAGCGTTTAAGCAGGCTTTTTGTGACGGTGCAGGAAACACGTGATGACGTATCTTCCAAATTTTCTGTTTATTCGTTACTCTTTCCACCGGTTTCTCTTGAAAAATATATTGCGAATAACAGTGGAGGAAGTGTTTCACGTGTATGGCTAGTGCTGGCGGTCGCGGTTGTAGTTGGTGGAGGCGTATGGATAGTGTACAAGTGGCGCCGAAACTCCGGTAAGGGCGAGGCCGGCAAAGCTGTGAGACAAGACAAGGAACAGCTTCTTGATGCTTCTGATACCACTAAGATGGAGAGGCAGGCAGTAGATGCGGGAACTGCCAACTCCATGTATTTATTCGGTGATTTTTCCGTTTTCGACCGGAGTGGTCGCAACATCTCTTATATGTTTTCCTTGCGTATCAAACAAATATTCTGTCTCATTTTGCGTTATAGCGATGCCGACGGAATTTCTTCCAAACAACTGAGTGACTTGATATGGCCCGACAAGCCAAAAGATAAAGTGAAAAACTCGCGTGGAGTAGCCATCAATCATTTGCGCAAGATTCTGAAAGAACTGGATGGCATAGAACTGGTTTATGAGAAAGGATGTTTTCGTTTCACGCTGTCTTCTGTCTTTTATTGTGATTATCTGCGTTTTATGGCGATAGTTGCTGAAAACCGGGTAGAGAATTGCCGGCAAGAGTTCCTGCATATTGTAGGGCGTGGCAAGTTTGTCGGCTTTATGGACGATCCGTTGTTCGACGGTTTTAAGCAAGATGTGGAGTGCCGCCTGGAAGTGCTTGTTTTACAGTTGATGAAAGAGGCTTTTGAGGCTCAGGATTATTCGGAAGCTGTGAGTTTGGCTGAAGCGGAATTCAATATTGATCCGGTGAACGAAACAGCCTTGTCTTGTTGCATCAAGTCACTTTTCATGCTTAAGCATGAAAATGCTGCTATTGGTACTTATCAAAGATTTGTGGCAGAATACAAAAAACATACGGGGGAAGACTACCCTACTCCTTTCAGCCTTTATTGGAATTAGCTTTCCCGGTATGCTGCATCCGGTATTTTTTGTCTTTGCTTTTTCTTTTATTTTTCTGTCTGCTTTCCTGAAGTTCTTGTTGTTGTTCTTATATGCAATTGAAAAGTATTTATAAAATATTTTTAAGTTTAGGCACATATGTAGGCTATCTCAGTCGTATACTGAGATAGCCCATTATTTCTCCTCTGATAATTAGGCTCCCAAAATCGATGAATTCAATATGGTAAATGAAGACAAATGGGCTGTTGAAAATAAAGATTTAGTAGGACTTATACGATAATTGTTTTATTCGCGGCACTACTTTTGTGGCTTAAAGTGTTAGGCGAAGTCTGTACTTTCTTTTATGGGTTAAAATGATCTGGATTAATGTTTTTTTTATGCCATTATACCCAAATTAACCCTAAAATTAACCCATGTGGAATCAATTTTGCAAATAAGGGGGCGGTTTGCAACACCCTGAGGCTGATGTGGGCGATTGGCATCGGCTCCTTTGTTATATTAACTTCTAATTAATAATTTAAGCTATGAAACAGTTGAAAAAGCTGAAAGTTTTTGGACTGATGGCCATGCTTATAAGTATGGTCATCATGGCGAGCTCTTGTTCGGACGATGATACGGGCGGAAGGGCTTTATCTTATGGAAAGGTGACGGGTGTCGTCACGGATGATTTATCTTCCCCTCTTGAAGGGGTCACAGTTTTAGTCGATGGTTCCGGTATAACGGCTGCACCGGACGGTCCTCAGACCACGACAAATTCGCAGGGTGTATATACACTCGAAAATATTTCAATAGGTACACATATAATTACATTTACGAAAGCCGATTACCAGACGGTAAGTGTTACCGTTGTGGCAGGAAAATTCAATGAAGAACAAGTGGCTGAAGTTAGCCCTAAAATGGAGTATGCAGCCGCAAAAATCAAAGGAAAAGTAGTTGATGCAGGAAAGGGAAATACTCCGTTGGAAGGAGTGACGGTCAGCATCAGTTCCACACAGACTGCCACCACCGGAAGCGATGGTACATTTGAAATTGGTAATTTGCCATTGGCAGACTACACCGTTACTTTTACCAAAGCAGGCTATGCTTCCATTGCGAAGAAGGTAGCTATAGCTGACTTTGTGGATGGCATTGCCACTATAGAGGTTCGCATGGGTGGGACAGAAATATTGCGCGGACTAACTCTTGATGATTTGAAAGCTGCAGAAAAATGGTATTATAACGAATACCGTGGCGGACGAAACGCTGAAAGCTATCCCCACTGGGATTGGGCTTGCAACTACATGTGTACGATGGACTTCCGTGGCGACTGGGAAGAGCAGAACGAAGGAACCACTCTCCGCATTCGTAACAATGAAGAGGACCGCAAGAATCCTGCTGACTTGGAGATATTCGATTCCTTTGTATTCGGAAGCAAGCTGATTACAGAAGATAACTACATGATGACCCTCCAGATCCGTACGCACAGTGCCGACGAAGCTGCTCCGGTATATTATGGCGTGCAGGTGGTAGACCTGACTGCTACCGATCCGAAGGCTGAGATGGTGGGTGATGTCAGAACCTATGCCTCGGAAAATTACATTTCTGTTCCAGTAGACTTGAGCAAATACATCGGTAAGGAAGTAATCATTGCCATCGGTACATTCCGTGCCCAGACTGGTGATTACTGGAAGCAGTTGGTATTGCGCCGCATCGCTTTTGCTAAAGAAGCCGTTGAAGGATGGGGCTGGTTGCCCGGAACATCGGTCGAAGAGTTGGATGGTTGGGAGATGACCCGGGAAATGGTACGCTCTACCATGCCGCAAATGAAGTCGAAGTTCACTGGCTTGAGTCCGGTTGAGGGAAATCGCGATAACTATGTGGACGCCTATCGTGCATGGCGCGAGGTGGACCATATTTGTGCCGAGTGGTCGTATATGCCGCTCAGTAAAGATCCTGAGGTATTCCCTTCCGAAGGCTATCTGATAAAGACACGTAGTGGAAACAACGTAAGTACCACCGTTCCCGAATCTTATTTCTATGCCAAATTCTCCATTGCGTCTGGGTGTGATAGGATGACATTGAAGACTCGCAACTTCAGTGGAACGAATGCTACCTTCTTCAAGGTGACAGCTATCCGTATGGACGGAACTGTCGTACACTTGGCACCTGCATCCCATACGGCTCAGTTTGCTGAGGCTGCTGCCGACGGTTGCTGGAAATTTATCCATCAGGCCGGAGGAAAGGGGGATCCGGAGGCATATGCCGATTTTGTCTATGATTTGTCTCAGTTCAACGGAGAAGATGTAATGTTGACTATTGGTGTCTTTAAGGGAGAAGAGAACGGCGACGAGAACAAACTGGTGCTGCGTGACATCACAATGGAGTGACAAACTGCTGATATTTAATTTTTTTTGTTTTTCCCTCTTTATCTCCTTTTGCATCTTGTGAGGGGAGAGACGGGGACTGAAGAAACTAATTGTATGAATATAATGAAAAATTTATTTACTTTATTGACTTTGCTCTTATTGACGTTAGTGGCTTGCAGTAATGACTCTGCTGTTGATGAAAAGCCGGACAACGGAGGTACGTATGTTCCAGGTAATCTGCCGGTGCAGAATGTGGCACGTGCCATAGAGCTGATTGACAATGCTGTAGAGTGCTATTTTACGGGTACGGGCATGGCTATGTCACGTTATTATAACCCTTATACCGGAAACCGTTCCAGTGAGTTGGGCAGTGTGTGGATGTACACTAGCTCCATTGAGGCCGTGAATGCTGCGATGAAAGCCATGAAGACCGGGAAGACAAAGGGAGAGACGGCTCTTTATGACTCTCACTTTAACCGCTACAAGGAACTTTTAGCTCAACTTTATGACAATCTGGAGTTTTATGCAGGTACTTTTACGCTGACCTCTTATACGCAGACCAAACAGTGGACGGTATACGGCGTAAACCGCGGCAACGGCAAGGGAGCTGCACAAGTGGAAGGTACCCTCAATGTTTACGATGACCAGATGTGGCTGGTGCGTGAACTGTTGGAATCCTATCATATTACTGGTGAACAGCGCTATCTGGAAAAGGCAGAATACCTGACAGAATACGTGCTTGACGGTTGGGACTGCACCCTTGATGAGCAAGGTAGTCCATTGGGAGGCATCACATGGGGACCGGGGTATATCACCAAGCACTCTTGCAGTAATGGCCCTATTGTCAGTCCTCTGGTGTGGCTGCACGAAATTTACAAAGGAAAACCTGACGAAGTGACCTATGGCTACGTGGCTGCCGACAACAGTCGCAAGCTACGCACTGAGAAGAAATCTGACTATTACTTGAATTTTGCCAAAGCTGTTTACGATTGGCAGAAGAAACATTTGCTGAGACCAGACGGGGTGTACGACGATATGATGGGTGGTTATGATTCACCGGACATAAAATATGTTACCATTGATGGTGAACGCTACCGGACTGGTTCCAAACTGCGTGATCGTGTAGGTCCGGCCATCACTTACAATAGTGGTACGATGCTTTCCGGTGCTGCCGACCTTTTCAGAGTTACAAGCGATGCGACTTATCAGACGGACTTGGCGGAATTGACCGATAATAGTTTTGCTTACTTTGCCAAACCTGAAGCTGCCAAACCGGGCTGTTATACATTTGATGTCAGCGGATTCTGCAACTGGTTCAACGGTGTACTGATGCGTGGGTATGTGGATGCTTATTCAACCCACACTGCTGCCGCAAGCTGTATCGAGGCATTCCAGAATAATCTGGATTATGCCTACGAAAACTATCAATACAAACATATGCTTCCCACCAATCTGCTGGTGGGGTGGTACAAAGCTGAAAAGAACAAGAACAACGTGGAAGGAATGTTCACTTTTGCTTTTGCCGCCGAATATGCAGTGTTGGCGAATTATGAATGGAGCAAGAAATAATTTTAAAATTAATGGACTATGAAGAATTTTAGCAAGATGCGACAAGGATTATCCTACATGGTAATGGCATTCCTTCTGATGCTGATTCCGGCAGGTGTTTTCGCACAAAACTCTATTTCCGTTTCAGGAATAGTTATGGATGACACCAATGAACCTGTCATTGGCGCTGCCGTTATGGTGAAGGGCACCACTATAGGTGTCATTACCGACATTGACGGACGTTACACCATCAGTACTCCTGCAGATGGTATTCTCAGTTTCTCTTATGTGGGATTGAAGGACAAGGAAGAGAAAGTGAACGGACGTACCACTATCAACATCATTATGCAGACTGACTCCAAGATGATAGACGAAGTAGTGGTGATAGGTTACGGAACACAACGCCGCGGATCGGTGACGGGTGCCGTTTCTGCCGTCAAAGGGCAGGATATGATAAAGACCAAGAACGAAAATCCGCAGAATATGCTGACAGGACGTATTCCTGGTTTGCGCGTATGGCAGAAGAGTTCTGAGCCCGGAACTTTCAATAACAGTTTCGATATTCGAGGTATGGGATCTCCATTGATTATCATCGATGGAATTCCTCGGAGTACGGAAGAATTCCAGCGTTTGAATGCAATGGATATCGATGATATTTCTGTGTTGAAAGATGCTTCTGCCGCTATTTACGGTGTACGTGCAGCCAATGGTGTAGTGTTGGTGACCACCAAAAAAGGAGGAGCTGGAAAAACGGAATTCTCTTACAATGGTTCCTACACTTTCCAACAACCTTCACGTATGCCTGAACTGTGTGATCCTTATGAATCTATGACGCTGTTCAACGAAATGTCGATGAATAACATCAATGGCGGTTCATGGGTCTTCAGCGAAGAGAGCTTTGAAGCATTCCGTAACGGTACACGCCGTACGACGGACTGGAATGACTTGATTATCTCTAATGTGGCTCCACAGACACAACACGACATCAGCATTTCCGGTGGCAACGAGAAGACGAAGTTCTATATCAGTATGGGCTACTTTTACCAGGAAGGTATCTTCCGTTCGGGAGACTTGAATTATAATAAGTTCAACCTGCGTTCCAACATTTCAACTGAAGTTGCTAAAGGTATAAAATTCGAACTTGGTGTAAGTGGCATCTCCGACGAACGCAATACGCCTTACAGTAGCGCACAGGATATCATTCGTAACTATTGGCGCCAAGGTGTACTTTATCCTGCATACGCTGATCCTGAAGGGACGATGTTGAACTACAACGGTTTGGACATGGAACAGAATACTGTGGCTATGATGACGGCCGATATTTCCGGTTACAAGAAGTACAAGCAGAAATATTTCCAGTCTTCGGCTACTTTGACGGTAGATTTCAGTGAATACACACCGGTATTGAAGGGATTGACTGCCAAAGCTATGTTCAGTTACGATTATCGTGCTGACAACAACGAGGCTTTCCGCAAAGAGTACTACCAGTATGCTTATGACGAGCAGACCGGTACCTACAATCAGAAGGTTTATAACGAAAGTTCGCCCAGCAACATGCGTCGCGAGTTCTATGACAAATCACAGATGTTGGGACAATTCACAGTGAACTACGACCGCACTTTTAACGATGTCCACCATGTGGGTGGTGTTGTCGGTTGGGAGGTACAGAAGCGCAACGGTGACAACTTCTACGCTGTCCGCGACCTGGCATTCTCTATGCCTTACCTGCTGGCTGGTGTGACTGAAGGACAGATCGGCGCCATGCAGACTGGTAATAATGATTTGTATGAACAAGCTAACGAAGCTTTGATAGGTCGTGTCAACTATTCGTTTGCCGACCGATACCTGCTGGAAGCACAGTTTCGTTACGACGGTTCCAGCAAGTTTGCCAAGGGGCATCAATGGGGTTTCTTCCCTTCAGTATCGGCTGGGTGGAGAGTATCCGAAGAACCTTTCTTCAAAAGCATAGATGCTTTGAAGTTTGTCAATCAGCTGAAGCTGCGTGCCAGCTACGGTGTGCTGGGTGATGATGGTGACTTGAATTATGACTGGGCTATGGGGTACACTTATCCTGCAACCAGCGGTAACATGTCTAATGGCGACTATAACGGTTATTCACCGGGCTATATCTTCGGTGGCAAATTCATCAGTGCAGCAAGCCCGATGGCATTACCTAATGAGAACATCACTTGGTTCAAGTCGAAGACATTCGACGTGGGTTTCGATTTTGAAGCTTGGAACGGTCTGCTGGGTGTTTCGTTCGACTATTTTAATCGTCTGCGTACTGGCCGTTTCGCTCGCCGTACCGGTGATTTGCCTACGGTGGTAGGTGCTTCTGCTCCGCGCGAAAATTTGGACAGTGACCGCCAATTCGGTATGGAATTGGAATTGACCCACCGCAACAAGATTGGACAAGTGGCCTATAATCTGAAAGGTATTGCTACCGTTACCCGTCAGAAATACCTGACTGCTTCGGAAAAAGGTCCTTGGGCCAATTCCTACGATCGTTGGCGTAATGACAACTTGACGAACCGTTATCAGGGAGTACAGTTCGGTTATACTTCTGCCGGACGCTACACCAGCTGGAATGATATTTGGAGCTATCCTGGCTACAAGGAACGTGACATTCTGCCGGGTGACTACAAATATGAAGACTGGAATGGTGACGGTGAGATTAACGGTCAGGACGAACATCCGTTTGCCTTTGACCAGACTCCATGGTTGCAGTTCAGTTTAAATGCCGGCTTGCAATGGAAGAACTTAGATTTCAACATGCTGTTGCAAGGCTCTGCGCTGGGTTCTATGGAGTACAAAGAGCCTTTGCATGAAATTTGGGGTAAGAACGGTGGCGGTGCATTGACACAGTTTCTTGATCGCTGGCATCCCGTAGACCCGAAGGCCGATCCCTATGACCCTTCTACTGTCTGGACTTCCGGTCACTACGCCTACACAGGTCGTTGGGCGAAAAACAATTCAGCTTTCAATCGTGTAAGCACCGCTTACCTTCGTCTGAAGAGTATCGAGCTGGGTTATACATTCCCGAAATTGAAACAGATTCCCAATGCCAGTCTGCGTATTTATGCCAATGCTTACAACCTGCTGACATTTACGGGTGTGAAATTTGTAGACCCTGAGCATCCCGATGATGATTTGGGACGCATGTATCCGTTGAACAAGACCTATACATTGGGAGTTTCCCTTTCTTTCTAATTAATGATATAAACCTAAAAAATAATAAATATGAGACATAAACTGATATCCGCGATGTTGTGCATGACTCTTGCCACTTCATGTGTCGATATGGATATTGCTCCCAAAAATATCGTGACTTCCGAGTCGTTGCTTTCCAATGAGTCTGGTATGGACATCTATATGGCACGTTTGTATAGCAATATGCCATGGGAAGACTTTAAATACCTCTCACAATGGGGGGTGAACTTTAATGGTTGGTTGAATGCCATGGGTATTGACGGTACTGGTGAAGCCATGAACAGGGACGGTATTTGCTGTGCGTTTACCGGTGAAGACAATGCTTACTGGGGCAAGGCTTTTGAATTGTTGCGCGATGCCAACTTCCTGCTTGAGAACCTGCCGAAATATCAGAGTTCCTATGCAGAAATTACTTACAACCACTATTTGGGCGAAGCCTATTATGTGCGTGCCACAGTTTTCTATGCCATGGCCCGTCGTTTTGGAGGTATCCCTTTGGTGACAAAAGTCATCCAGTATCCTGGAGACGGAAATTTGGAGGTTCCCCGTGCCAGTGAGGAAGAAACATGGAACCAGGTTTTGGCAGATTATGACAAGGCCATTGAATTGATGATGTCTAGTAGCCCCAAGAGTGGTTACAGTAATAAGTATGTAGCATTGGCTTTCAAGTCAGAAGCAATGCTCTATGCCGGTAGTGTAGCTAAGTATAATGAAACGGTAACTGGACGTTTGACCGGTTTGGGTACCAAGACGGGAGTACGCGTGATCGGATTCGATGAGGACCGCTGGCAAGAGGCTTCCAAGAAGTATTTCACTGAAGCCTACAAAGCCGCTTCCGAGGTGATTAAAAGCGGTGTATACTCACTTTACAAGAAGAAATGGGCCGCTAATGATCCGGAAGCACAATATCAAAATATGGTGGATATGTTCTCCGATCTTAGCAATAATCCTGAGAACATCTATGTGAAGGAGTACGTTTACCCCACCAGTACTCATGCTTACGATTCTTACAACTTACCGCTCACCTTTAAGGCTCCGCTGAACTGTGGTGTTTGCCCGACAGCCGACTTTGTTGAGTTGTTTGATGGTTTCGACCGTTATCCCGACGGTACCTTGAAGGTGACGACAGGCAATTCTTGTACCGAAGGTAATTACGTTATGTATGATAGTCCCATGGACTATTACAAGAATGCTGAACCTAGATTGCGTGCTTACGTCATCTTCCCTGGTGATGTGTTTAAGGGTAAGGAAATTGAAATTTATGCCGGTGTTTATACGGGGGCTGCGCCTGTCAAACCGCTTCTTAGTGACTATTCGTATGGTGCTGCCACTACCAAGTACAATCATCTGAGTGCTTATAAAGAGAAGCCCAAAACGCTTTATCTCAGTCCGAAACCTGAAGATCAGCAGGAAATTGTAACCCTGCCTGATGGCTCTACGATGAAGGCTGCTGGCCAGAACGGTCCTTTCTATGAAGATGGTGGAAGTGCTATGACCGGTCTGCTGGCACGTAAATGGTTGAACCCTGATCCTGCATTTGTTCCTCGGGAAGGCAATAGTGCACAACCTTTTATTTTGATGCGTTATGCCGAAGTGCTGCTGAATGCAGCCGAGGCTGCTGTGGAACTTTCGTTAGCGGGCGTCTCTTCTCCTGATGGTACAGATATGTTGAGTGTGGCAACGAAAGCCATCAATGATATTCGTGAGCGTGCCGGTGCCCGGTTGTTGACTGCCTCGTTGACTGGTACAACAGACAGCCGTGATATCGTCCGCAAGGAACGTCGCAAGGAGTTGGCCTTCGAACATAAGACCAAATGGGACTTGCGTCGCTGGCGTGTGAATCACTATGAAGGTCGCGATGGATTCTGGGGTGAGCAACGCAATAAGGACCGTTTCAGCAACACGACTCGTTATCGTTTCCGTGGTATCTATCCGTTCTATTCGACGGCGACCGGCAAGTGGTTCTTTGATGTTTGTTTCAACTATACGACTGCCGGTGACAAGGACTTCGGTTACACTCCGGTGGACTATTATTTCTCGATTCCGGGTGGTGAGGTTTCTAAGAGTCCTGTGATTGACCAGCAGCCTAATCGATAAAACTCAATAATTAAAAAACTTAAAACGTATGAAAAAGACAATATTTTATAGCTTATTCAGCGCCTTGTTCATGTTAACCTCATGCAGCATGTTCGAAATAGACAACTATGAGGAACCGGCAGAAACAATTTGGGGCGAAGTGGTAGATGAAGCAACTGGTAAGCGTGTATTGACCGACCAGGGCAGTGAGGGTATCCGTGTCCGTCTGACCGAATTGAGTTGGGGTGACAATGTGCAACATAATCCCGATTTTTACTGTATGATGGACGGTACATTCCAGAACACGAAGCTCTTCAAAGGTGAGTATAATGTCCGTATCGACGGCCCGTTCATTCCATTAGTGCGTGAAAATACAGACGGTACCTTGCTCCATGATGGTTCCGTCAATACTGAAATCAGTGGTACGACGAAAGTGAAATTTGAAGTACAGCCCTTTCTGAACGTTGAGTTTGTAGGTGATCCGCAGGTGAGCAATGGGGTCATCAAGGCACAAGTACGCGTGACACGCGGTGTGTCGGATGAAGTTTTCCGTGAAAAAATCCAGCCGATGGGCAATTGGAAAGACGAATACTTGAATGTAACTGACATCCAGTTCTTCGTCAGCTACTCAAACACAGTAGGCTACCGGGCACGCGACGAGCGTTGGTCGAGCAGCATCAGCTATGAAGGTAAGAGTTTCGAAGATTTACTGGGTAAGGAAGTTATTGTCCAGTCTAACGGCAGTATACCTTCGGGCCGCAAAGTGTTTGTACGCGCTGCCGCACGTATTAACTACGACACACCTGTAGGTAGCGGCACACGCCGTTGGAACTACAGTGAGCCGGTAGAAGTACTTATTCCGTAGCTTGATGGCATACAGCCGAGGCTTTGCTGCTATAGTGCCAAAGCCTCGGCTGTTGAGCAATCTTTTGCCATTATAGTGGTAAGGACAATGATTAATACCATAAAAACAAGAAACCAATATGAAGCAAAAACATTTTTTGATAAGTTTGACTGTCTTGGCAATAGGCATCTCTGTAGATGCTCAGACCAAGGACAATGTTAAAACCACTTTTCAAACCTCACGCGAGTGGAAGCCTTCTATAGACAATAGGGCCGATGCGGTGATGGTGTATGGAGTAGGGGGAAATCCTTCGGATAAATCACGCAAACTATCTTTTGAGGAACGGGTGAAGTCCTGGAAAGAGCGTGGATATATCATACACTTTATGACCGGTATTGCTTGGGGTGAATATCAGGACTATTTTACCGGACAATGGGACGGGAAATGGCATTTGGATGAGGGACAAGTCACACAGACTGGAGATACGATATGGCACGGTCACATGGTGCCCTATATCGTACCGTCGGAGAATTTTTTAAGTTATCTGAAAGAGAGACATGTGAAGAGGGTAATCGACGCCGGTGTGGATGCCATCTTCATGGAAGAGCCTGAATTTTGGGCAAGAGCCGGTTACAGTGATTCTTTTAAGGAGGAATGGAAAAAATACTATGGCTTCGAGTGGAGACCGCAACACGAGTCTCCGGAAAATACTTACTTGTCGAGCAAACTCAAGTATTACTTGTACTATCGTGCACTGAATGAAGTTTTCACCTTTGCCAAAGAATATGGTAAAAGCAAAGGGATGGACGTGAAGTGCTACGTTCCCACCCACTCGCTGGTGAACTATTCGCAATGGCAGATTGTCAGTCCAGAAGCAAGCCTTGCCTCACTTCCTTGTGTGGACGGTTACATTGCTCAGGTGTGGACCGGAACTTCGCGTGAGCCGAATTTCTTTGACGGTCGCAAACGTGAGCGTGTGTTCGAGACTGCCTATCTGGAGTATGGCTCTATGGAGTCAATGACTGCTCCTACTGGTCGCAAGATGTTCTTTCTGACCGACCCTATCGAAGACTGGCCGCGTGACTGGGCAGATTATAAGAAAAACTATCAGGCTACCTTTACTGCACAATTACTCTATCCCAATATAGCCGATTACGAAGTGATGCCTTGGCCGGAACGTATCTACGAAGGACTATATCGGACAAGTGCCAATAGCGACAAGAAAGAACGTATTCCCCGTTTCTATTCCACACAGATGCAGGTGATGATTAATGCCTTGAACCGTATGCCTCTGACTGATAAAGAACTGACTGGAAGCAAAGGATTCAGCGTACTGATGGCAAACTCCTTGATGTTCCAGCGTTTCCCTACGCACAACGGATATGAAGACCCACAATTGGCGAATTTCTACGGTCAGGCGTTGCCTTTGCTCAAACGAGGGGTACCCGTCAAGACCGTCCACATTGAGAACCTCGGCTATAAGGAAGCGCTGGCTGACACAAAAGTGTTGTTGATGACTTATGCGAACATGAAACCGCTTGAGCCTGAAGCGCACAGCCACATAGCCGATTGGGTGAAGAAAGGGGGAGTATTGATTTATAGTGGAACGGACAACGACCCTTTCCAGAATGTAAGGGAATGGTGGAATACCAACGGGCATAACTATGCTACCCCTTCCGCACATCTTTTTGAGCAGATGGGGCTTCCTGCCTGGCCGAATCAGGGAGAATATAGTTACGGTAAGGGAACTGTATGTGTTATTCGTACCGATCCTAAAGATTATGTCCTGCATGAGGGTGGTGACAAATATTTTTTGTATCTTGCGGCCCGGATGTACGAGCAGAACGCGAAAGCGGGAAAGCTGGAGTTCAAAAACAACTTCTATCTGCAAAGGGGAGATTACGACTTGGCTGCTGTGCTTGAAGAGAGTGTGAGCGACGAGCCGTTTACTGTGGAAGGATGTTTGATTGACCTTTTTGATCCCAAATTACCGATATACACTTCCAAGCGGATAAATCCGGGTGAGCAAGCCTTGTTGCTGAATGTAGAACGTGTAGCCGGTAAGAAGAAGCCTCAAGTGCTGGCTTCGGCAAGTCGCGAAGAACAGGAAGAACGCGGAAAAGGCTGGTATTCCTATGTGGCGAAAAGTCCTGCCGAGACTTCAAACGTATCGCGGGTACTGTTGCCGAGTTGTCCTAAGAGTGTGACAGTCGATGGCAAAGAAGTATTCGATACCAAGCGTTGGCATGCAGCAAGTCATACCTATTTGATAGAGTTTGAGAATAATCCTGACGGAGTGTCGGTGAAGTTTTGCTGGTAATCTCAGACCTTTTATTTTTTAGCATTTAACAACATAAACAATTATATTATATAAACGATATGAGAAAAAAGCTTTTATACCCCTTGTTGGCATCATGCCTTTTTGCGTGCAGTGACAAGGATACGTCTTATGAAGTCGTCAAGAATGACTTGAGAGCTCCAGCCTACCCGCTTGTTACCATCGACCCTTATGCCAGTGCATGGTCCATGAGCGATAACCTTTATGACAGCCCCGTTCGCCATTGGACGGGTAAGGATTTCCCTCTGATTGGCGTGGTGAAGGTAGACGGTGTTTCCTACCGTTTTATGGGGACTGAAGAATTGGAGATGAATGCAATCGTGCCCACCTCTCAGCAAGGGGAGTGGACTGGACGGTATATCACAGACAAGCCCGCTGGCGACTGGACATCTGCCGATTACAATGATTCCGGATGGAAGTCGGACCGTGGTGCCTTTGGTACCAAAGAAAATGAGCCTACAGCCAAGACCCAATGGGGAACCCGCAATATCTGGGTGCGCCGTACGGTAAATATCGACCGCGATTTGACCGGCATACCTGTCTATCTGGAATTCTCCAATGATGATAATGCCGTATTCTATATCAACGGAGTGAAGATACACAGTACGGGAACCACATGCAATAAGAACAAGGTCGTGAAACTTTCCGATGAGGCTTTGGCTGCTTTGAAACAAGGAGACAACATCATTGCCGCCGAGTGTATCAATCCGGTCGGCAACGGTCTGCTCGACTTCGGCCTGCAGATTCCGAAACATCAGGAAACCGTGTTTGGCAACACAGCTGTGCAGACCTCTGCTGACGTGCAGCCCATGCAGACACACTACGCTTTTACCTGTGGTGATGTCGACTTGAAAGTCACTTTCACGGCACCTCTTTTCATGGAAGACCTGAAGCTGTTGAGCCGCCCCGTGAATTACCTTACTTACAGTGTTGCTGCCCGTGATGGCAAGGAACACGATGTGGAGGTGTACTTTGAGGCCTCGCCGCGCTGGGCGCTCGACCAGCCTTACCAGCAATCTGCAAGCGAGGGATATGAAGCTGACGGGCTGCTTTACTTGAAGAGCGGAAGCAAAGAGCAGAATATCCTGGCTAAGCAGGGCGATGACCTTCGCATTGACTGGGGATATTTCTACATGGTTTCCGGTAAAGAAAACACAGCATACAGCATCGGCAACAGTACCGAACTGCGCAAGAACTTCGTGAACGGCACCTTTAATTCAGCTTCGCTTGCGGGTGAGGACAGCAACGGGAATATGGCCTTGGTGCGTGACTATGGTAAAGTGAGGAAGGTTACCGACAAGATAATGCTGGGATATGACGACATCTATTCCATCCAATACTTCGGTACAAACTTGCGTTCTTACTGGAACTCGAGAGGCGACCGTACCATCGAGTCGGAAATGCTGGCCGCCTACAATGAGTATGACGAGTTGCTGGCACGCTGCTATGCCTTCGATAAAAAGTTAATGGAGGATGCTTCTGCCGTAGGCGGCAAGGAATATGCCGAACTCTGCGCGTTGGCCTACCGTCAGTCCATTGCCGCCCACAAGCTGGTGGAAGCTCCCAACGGTGACCTTTTGTGGCTGTCGAAGGAAAACAACAGTAACGGCTGTATCAATACGGTGGACCTGACCTACCCCTCGGCTCCCCTCTATCTGATCTATAATCCTGAACTGGAGAAAGGCATGATGAACGGTATCTTCCATTATAGTGAAAGCGGCAAATGGACCAAGCCCTTCGCCGCCCATGATTTGGGTACCTATCCTCTTGCCAACGGACAGGTTTACGGAGGCGATATGCCGGTTGAGGAGAGTGGAAACATGCTGATTCTTACGGCTGCCATTGCTGCCGTAGAAGGCAATGCCGACTATGCTGCCAAACATTGGGAAGTGCTCACCACCTGGACCGACTATCTGGTGGAAAAGGGACTCGATCCTGAGAACCAGCTCTGTAC
This sequence comes from Bacteroides sp. AR20, assembly GCF_964250605.1. Taxonomy (NCBI): domain Bacteria; kingdom Pseudomonadati; phylum Bacteroidota; class Bacteroidia; order Bacteroidales; family Bacteroidaceae; genus Bacteroides; species Bacteroides sp. AR20. The sequence goes on from NZ_CAXUGK010000006.1 coordinate 74,628, forward strand.
CGACGACTTCGCCGGACACTTTGCCCATAACACGAATCTTTCCATCAAGGCAATTTTAGGGGTGGCCTCTTATGGCCGGTTGGCCGAAATGCTCGGCAAGAAGGATGTTGCCGAAAGCTATACAACGAAGGCCCGTCAGATGGCGGCTGAGTGGGAACGTATGGCCAACGACGGCGACCATTATCGTCTGACCTTTGACAAGCCGGGTACCTGGAGCCAGAAGTACAACCTTGTCTGGGATAAATTGCTCGGACTGAACATCTTTGATACAAAAATTGCAGAAATGGAGATACCTTATTATCTGACGAAGCAGAATATTTATGGTTTGCCTCTGGACAGTCGTGAGACTTATACCAAGACCGACTGGATCATGTGGACTGCTACAATGGCTCCTGACCTGGCCACTTTCCGTGAATTCATCGTTCCTCTGCATAAGTTCATGAACGAAACGATAGACCGCGTGCCTATGTCCGACTGGGTGTTTACCGACAAGCCCAATTGGCGTGGCTTCAAGGCCCGCTCGGTAGTAGGCGGATATTACATGAAAATGCTTGAAGGCAAGCTGATTGGAAATAAACAATGACAAAATCTATTAAACGAATGAAAAGACTTTTTGCATGGGGAACCGCCCTCCTTCTTGTAGGCGGTATGCAGGCGGCCTTACTGCCGGTTGACGAGCCGATTACTCCTGTTGATTACGTCAGCACCTTGGTTGGCACGCAATCCAAGCATGCCCTTTCTACGGGCAACACTTATCCTGCTGTGGCAATGCCTTGGGGTATGAATTTCTGGACACCACAGACCGGTACTATGGGGGATGGATGGGCTTATACTTATGATGCCGACAAGATTCGCGGATTCAAGCAGACACACCAGCCCAGTCCGTGGATTAACGATTACGGACAGTTTGCCATTATGCCTATCACCGGAAAGGTGGCTTTCGACCAGGACGAGCGTGCCAGTTGGTTTTCTCATAAAGCCGAGACCGCCACTCCTTATTATTATAAAGTCTATCTTGCCGACCATGATGTGACGGCGGAGTTTGCTCCTACCGAGCGTGCCGCTGCCTTCCGTTTCACTTTCCCTGAAACGGAGGAAGCCTATGTGGTGGTCGATGCCATGGACAACGGTTCTTTTGTGAAAATCATTCCGGCTGAAAAGAAAATCATAGGCTACACCACCAAGAACAGTGGTGGTGTGCCAAGCAATTTCAAGAACTACTTTGTATTGCAGTTCGATAAGCCTTTTACTTATACTGCTGCCGTGAAGGACGGAAAGATTGCCCCCCGTACCACCGAGGCAAGTGCCAATCATGCCGGTGGCATCATCGGTTTTCATACCCTCCGTGGCGAGCAGGTGAATGTACGTGTGGCTTCCTCGTTCATCAGTCACGAGCAGGCCGAGTTGAACTTGAAGGAACTGGGTGACCGGACGCTTGAAGAGGTGGCGAAAGCGGGGCGTGACGAATGGAACCGGGTACTGGGCCGCATTGAAGTGCAGGATACCGACCTCGACCGTCTGCGTACTTTCTACTCTTGTTTCTACCGTTCTGTGCTTTTCCCGCGCAGTTTCTACGAGATAGATGCGCAAGGTCAGGTAATGCACTACAGCCCCTATAATGGTGAGGTGCTGCCCGGCTATATGTTTACCGACACCGGTTTTTGGGACACTTTCCGTTGTCTCTTCCCCTTTCTCAACCTGATGTATCCATCCATGAATGCCAAGATGCAGGAAGGATTGGCCAACACTTACAAGGAGAGCGGTTTCCTGCCCGAATGGGCCAGTCCGGGACACCGTGGTTGCATGGTGGGCAACAATTCCGCCTCTGTGGTGGCGGATGCCTGGCTGAAAGGTCTGCGTGGCTACGACATCGAGACATTATGGAATGCTGTGAAGAGCGGTACGGAGAATGTGCATCCCGAGGTTTCCTCTACCGGACGCCTGGGACATGAGTATTACAACAAGCTGGGTTATGTGCCCTATAATGTGGGTATCAACGAAAATGTAGCCCGTACGCTGGAGTATGCTTATGATGATTGGTGCATCTACCAGTTGGGACTTTCGCTCGGCAAGTCGAAGAAAGAACTGGCTCCTTTTGCCAAACGCGCGCTGAACTACCGGAATCTTTTCGACCCTGCCCATAAGTTGATGCGCGGCAAGAATGAAGACGGTACGTTCCAATCGCCTTTCAACCCCTTGAAGTGGGGTGACGCCTTCACCGAAGGAAACAGTTGGCATTATTCGTGGTCGGTTTTCCACGATCCGCAAGGACTCATTGACCTGATGGGTGGCAAGGACTCCTTCAACCAGATGATGGATTCCGTGTTTGTGTTGCCGCCTGTGTTCGACGAAAGTTATTATGGCAGTGTCATCCACGAAATTCGGGAGATGCAGATCATGAACATGGGCAACTACGCTCACGGCAACCAGCCCATACAGCACATGATTTACCTCTATAACTATTCCTCCCAGCCGTGGAAGGCGCAGTACTGGCTGCGTGAGGTTATGGAGCGTATGTACAGTGCCAATCCCGACGGCTATTGCGGTGATGAGGACAACGGCCAGACATCTGCTTGGTACGTGTTTTCAGCTTTGGGATTCTATCCCGTCTGTCCGGGTACAGATCAGTATGTGCTGGGTGCTCCTCTTTTCCGTTCTGTGCGTCTGCACTTGGAGAATGGCAAGACTGTGACGATTGAAGCTCCTGAGAATAGTCGTGCCAACCGCTACGTGCAGAAACTTACAGTGGATGGCGTTGACTATACACGCAACTTTCTGACACACGAGCAACTGACGAACGGCTCCTCGCTGCGCTTCACTATGGACAATGTGCCCAACAAACTGCGTGGGACAGGAGAGGAGGATGCTCCTTACTCCTTCTCGAAAACGCTTAAAAAGAAGAAGTGACCTCAAAGCCAAAACCATAGCAATTAATGATGAGGGTGTGCCGAATGTCTGACGGAGTGATAGCTGAAAAACGTTTTGACACACCCTCTCTCTCTTACGATAAATCACTGTTTGAAAACCCTATTTACCATGAAACTTAAGAAACTTACTATTTACTGCTTGGCATTGTTTTGCTCCTCTTCTTCTGTTTATGCGCAATCTGGTGAAGAAGTTCAAAAGAAACGTAGCGGCAATCCGATTTTTCCCGGTTGGTATGCCGACCCTGAGGGAGTAGTGCTGGACGGGAAGTTCTGGATTTATCCTACATATTCCGCTCCTTATGATGAACAGACTTTTATGGATGCCTATTCTTCGCCCGACTTGGTGCATTGGACCAAACATCCACGCGTGCTTTCAAAGGAAAATATCCCATGGTTGCGCCGTGCTTTGTGGGCGCCGGCTGTTATCGAGGCCAATGACCGCTATTATCTTTTCTTCGGAGGGAACGATATACAGAACAACTCTGAGATTGGCGGTATCGGTGTGGCTGTGGCAGACAATCCGGCAGGTCCTTTCAAAGATGTGCTGGGCAAGCCCCTGATTGATAAAATTGTGAATGGCGCACAGCCCATCGACCAGTTTGTGTTCCGTGATGACGATGGCACTTACTATATGTACTATGGCGGATGGGGGCATTGCAACATCGTGAAACTGTCTTCCGATTTACTTAGTGTCGTTCCTTTTGATGATGGCACAGTCTATAAAGAAGTGACTCCTCAGGACTATGTGGAAGGTCCTTTCATGTTGAAACGTAACGGAAAGTATTACTTCATGTGGTCGGAAGGCGGTTGGGGAAGTCCCGACTACCGTGTGGCCTATGCCATTGCCGACTCTCCTTTCGGGCCGTTCCATCGCGAGGGAATCATTCTTCAGCAGGATGCCGATGTGGCTACCGGTGCCGGACATCATTCAGTGGTGCGTGGAAAAGGTAAGGACGAATGGTACATCATTTACCACCGTCGCCCGTTGGGAGAAACGGCAGCAAACAGCCGTGCCACCTGCATTGACCGGATGTACTTTGACAAAAAAGGAAAGATAAAGCCGGTGCGCATGACTTTCGAGGGAGTGAAAGCTACCACCCCTCCACTTGACTAATAGCAATTTTCAATTCAAATTTATATAGAAGAAATATGAGTCTTAATTCCAAAAAGATTTGTTTCAGCCTTGTCCTGGCTGCGGCTGCCGGGATGGTTCAGGCTGTCAATAGTAGCTGCCTTCTTGCCGATGCGGGCTTTGTAGCCGTGCAGGATAATACGGTATCTGCCGGTAACTATACCTCTAACCGTCCTAAAGAGAAACAACGACTTTTCCGTTCCACTTCCGTGGAGAAAGAGATTGTCCGTGTACAGATGCTTTTGAAGAACCGCAAGCTTTCCTGGATGTTTGCCAACTGTTTTCCAAATACGCTGGATACTACTGTGCACTTCCGCAAGGGCAGCGATGGAAAGCCTGATACTTTTGTATATACGGGTGACATCCATGCTATGTGGTTGCGTGACTCAGGGGCGCAAGTATGGCCATATGTGCAGCTTGCCAATAACGACCCGAAACTGAAAGAGATGCTGGCCGGTGTTATTCTACGCCAGTTCAAATGTATCAATATCGACCCATATGCGAATGCTTACAACGATGGTGCGCTGCCCGATGGGCATTGGATGAGTGACCTTACTGACATGAAGCCCGAACTGCATGAACGTAAATGGGAAATCGACTCGCTTTGTTATCCTTTACGGTTGGCTTATCACTACTGGCAGGTGACGGGTGACACTTCGGTTTTCGGTGCTGAATGGCTGGAAGCCATCCGCAATATTTATACTACTTTTTGTCAGCAGCAGCGCAAAGAGGGTACCGGTCCCTACAAATTTCAACGCAAGACGGAGCGTGCGCTCGATACGCTGAACAATGATGGTCTGGGTGCTCCTGTCCGTCCGGTGGGACTTATCGTGTCCTGCTTCCGCCCGTCGGACGATGCCACAACGCTTCAGTTCCTTGTGCCTTCCAACTTCTTTGCTGTCACTTCCTTGCGTAAGGCTGCCGAGATTCTGGAAACAGTGAACAAGGAGACTGCTTTGGCTGCCGATTGCCGTGCCTTGGCCGATGAGGTGGAAATGGCTTTGAAACGCTATGCAACCTACAATCATCCTGAATTTGGTACCATTTATGCTTTCGAGGTTGATGGTTTCGGTAATCATTTGCTGATGGACGATGCCAATGTGCCTAGTTTGCTTGCCATGCCCTATCTGGGAGATGTAGACGTCAATGACCCTATTTATCAGAATACCCGCCGTTTTGTGTGGAGCGACAGCAATCCTTATTTCTTCAGCGGCAAAGCCGGTGAGGGTATCGGCGGACCGCATATCGGCTATGACATGGTGTGGCCTATGAGCATTATGATGAAAGCTTTCACAAGCCGGGATGATGCCGAAATCAAAACTTGCATCAAGATGCTGATGGATACGGATGCCGGTACGGGCTTCATGCACGAGTCGTTCCATAAGGATGATGCAACTAACTTCACCCGCCCTTGGTTTGCTTGGCAGAACACCCTTTTCGGTGAGTTGATATTGAAGTTGGTTAATGAAGGGAAGGTGGATTTATTGAATAGCATTGATTAAGATATAACATGAAGAACTTATATACATGGGTGGCTGTTTTCCTTTTCGTGGCATTGGCAATTTCGGTTATGGCTTGTACTTCTGCCTCTTCTGCTGGTACGGTGACGGTGGTTGACCGGCCGGATATACATGCTGTCAATACTAATTATATGGGTTACCGTGCCCCACTTCGTCCATTGAACTTTATAAAATTGCCAGTAGGCAGCATCCGTCCCGAGGGGTGGGTAAGGAAATTTCTGGAGTTGCAGCGCGACGGCCTGACCGGACATTTAGGGGAAATCAGTGCTTGGTTGGAAAAGGATGACAACGCTTGGCTTACGACCGGCGGAGACCATGGTTGGGAGGAAGTTCCCTATTGGCTCAAAGGGTATAGCAGTTTGGCATATATTCTGAATGATCCGGAGATGATAGAAGAAACCAAATACTGGATTGAAGGCGTATTTGCCAGCCGCCAGCCGGACGGTTATTTCGGCCCGGTCAACGAACGCAATGGGAAGCGCGAACTTTGGGCACAGATGATCATGCTCTGGTGCCTGCAATCTTATTACGAGTATTCTCAGGACCGGCGTGTCATAGACCTGATGACAAACTACTTTAAATGGCAGATGACGGTCCCCGACGACCAGCTTCTGGAAGACTTTTGGGAGAACAGTCGTGGAGGTGATAATATCATCAGCATCTACTGGCTTTACAGCCATACGGGAGATGCTTTTTTGCTCGAATTGGCCGAAAAGATTCATCGCAACACTGCGGACTGGACTCAGTCGACCTCTTTGCCCAACTGGCACAACGTAAACATTGCCCAATGTTTCCGTGAGCCTGCCACTTATTATATGCAGACCGGTGATTCTGCCATGCTGAAAGCCTCTTATAATGTCCATCGGCTGATCCGTCGTACTTTCGGGCAGGTGCCCGGCGGCATGTTTGGGGCGGATGAGAATGCCCGTTTGGGATATATCGACCCTCGCCAGGGGGTGGAAACCTGCGGGCTGGTTGAGCAGATGGCTTCCGATGAAATTATGCTTCGCATGACGGGCGACCCCTTATGGGCCGAGCATTGCGAAGAAGTGGCATTTAACTCTTATCCGGTTGCCGTGATGCCGGACTTTAAAGCGCTGCGCTACATCACTTGCCCGAACCATGTCGTCAGTGATTCCAAGAATCATCATCCGGGCATCGACAACCGCGGACCGTTTCTTTCGATGAATCCTTTCAGCAGTCGTTGCTGCCAGCACAATCATGCACAAGGCTGGCCCTACTTTGCCGAACATCTGGTTTTGGCAACTCCCGACAATGGAGTGGCAACGGCTCTTTATGCAGCTTGCAAGGCTGTGGTGAAAGTAGCTGATGGAAAGGAAATCACTTTGCACGAAGAGACGAATTATCCTTTTGAGGAAGACATCCGCTTTTCTGTCTCTACCGGGGGGAAAGTCGTCTTCCCGTTCTATTTCCGGATTCCTTCATGGACTCAAAAGGCGAAAGTACGCGTGAATGGTGAGGAAGTGGATGCGGCTCCCGTGGCAGGAAAGTATCTCTGCATCCATCGCGAGTGGTCGGATGGGGACCGTGTGGAATTGACGTTTCCGATGTCTTTGTCCATGCGCACCTGGCAGGTCAATAAAAACAGCGTAAGTGTGGATTACGGTCCTCTCACGCTCTCTCTTAAGATTGCTGAGAAATATGTGGAGAAGGACAGCCGCGAAACGGCCATCGGTGATTCTAAATGGCAGAAAGATGCTGACCCTCAAAAATGCCCCACTACTGAGATATATCCCGGCAGCGCGTGGAATTATTCGCTGGTGTTGGACAAGACAGAACCCTTGAAGCACTTCGAGGTAATCCGTAAATCATGGCCGGCTGACGACTACCCTTTTACGGTGGCCAATGTACCTTTGGAGGTGAAGGCTGTCGGCCGATTGGTTCCCGAATGGGAAATAGATGAAACCGGGTTGTGTGGTGTGTTGCCCGAAGAGGATGCGGCGAGAGGCGATAAAGAAGAAATCACACTCATCCCCATGGGCGCGGCGCGGTTAAGGATAACTGCGTTCCCGAATACAACAGAATAAATTGATGAATGATGCGGACAGTAGTGAAGTGCTGATACCTTTAACTCCTGACTTGCATAAACAGAAAACTTGAAATAAAATGAAACGTATTGCTTTTTTGGATTATGTGCGCGTGTTTGCGTGCTTCTTGGTGATGTTGGTTCATGCCAGCGAGAATTATTATGGAGCTGTAGGCTCTACGGACATGGTGGGACCGCAGGCTTTCCTTCAGAACGAGGCCGATAGGTTATGGGTATCTATTTACGATGGCTTCTCACGTATGTCTGTGCCTCTGTTTATGATTGTTTCGGCTTACCTGCTTGCGCCTATGAAGAAGGGACAAAGCTGTTGGGAGTTTTACCGCAAACGTTTCCTGCGCATCATGCCGCCGTTCATCTTTTTCATGGTGCTGTACAGCACGTTGCCCATGTTGTGGGGACAGATAGACGGCGAACAGTCTATGAACGACCTTTCACGCATCTGGCTGAACTTTCCTATGCTTGCCGGACACTTCTGGTTCATGTATCCGTTGATAGGCCTTTACCTGTTCATCCCGGTCATCTCACCGTGGCTGGAGAAGGTTTCGGCGAAAGAAGAACGTTTCTTCATCGGACTGTTCCTGGTTTCTACTTGCATACCTTTCCTTAACCGTTGGTTTGGTGAGGTGTGGGGACAGTGCTTCTGGAACGAATATCACATGCTATGGTATTTCTCGGGTTATTTGGGCTACCTTGTGCTGGCACATTATATCCGCGTGCATCTTACTTGGGGGCGTTCCTTGCGTCTGCGGGTCGGTTTCCTGCTTATGCTGGTCGGGGCGGTGGCTACCATATGGTCGTTCTATGTCCAGGCTGTTCCGGGAGTGGTTCATTCTACGCCGGTCATTGAGGTGGGATGGGCTTTCTGCACCCTTAATTGCGTGGCGTTGACGGCAGGCACGTTTCTGCTGTTCAGTTGCATCAGCATTCCGCAACCTCCGCGCTTCATTGCCGAAATGTCGAGACTCAGCTACGGCATGTTCCTTATGCACATATTCTGGCTTGGCTTGTGGGTGTCGGTGTTTAAGTCTACATTGGGATTGCCCACCGTGGCTGCCATTCCGGTTATAGCGGTATGTACGTTTATCAGTTGTTTCGTGGCAACCAAGCTCATCTCGTTGATACCGGGCAGTAAGTGGATTATCGGGTAGAGACGGTAATAACTAAGATTGCATATGAATAAATTACTTCCCCTCTTATGCCTTTCCCTCGCTCTGTCCGCCTGTTCACGTACGGAAAAGAGGTTGGAGGCGCATGTTTTCGTACCGGATGCAGTGTGTGCCCATACGCCGGCGCTGAACCAGGGCCGCACTTCTACCTGCTGGGCTTATGCTTCGGCCTCTCTGTTGGAGTCTGACTGGCTGGCGGGGCATCCCGGAGATACCGTGCGCCTGTCGCCTATGTACATGGTCAGGCAGAAATACTTGAATCAGTTTGATGCCTACTATTACTCTTGCGGCAGGGAAGAAATCAAGAATGGCGGACTGGGACATTCTTTCCTCCGTGTGCTGGAGGAAGACGGTGTGCTGCCGTTGGAAGCATATCGGGGGCGACGGCAGGGAAGCAAAAGGCATGACCACGGGGCTTTGCTGAAACAACTGAAGAAGCTGGCGGAGGAGACCGTGAAGCATTGCGACCTCCCCGGCTACAGAAAACGCGCTGTAGCCCTGCTGGACGAGCAGATGGGGGCGGTGCCCGATTCGTTTCTCTACCGTGGCAGGAGCTATACCGCCCGTTCGTTTGCCGACTCGCTTCGCTTCAAGACGGAGGATTATGTGCAGTTGACGAGCTTCACGCATCATCCTTTTTATACCCCTTTTATATTGGAAGTACCGGACAACTGGGAGCATCAGTGCTATTTCAACCTTCCGCTGGACGAGTTGGAGCAGGTGGTGCGCCGTGCTCTGTCTGCCGGCAAGACGGTGGCTTGGCATGGAGATGTGAGCGAAGATACTTTCAGTTCGCGTCAGGGAATGGCTCTTTGGACGCAGCATCCGGTGACACAGAAGATGCGGCAACATGAGTTCGAGCGTTTCCTTACCACAGACGACCACATGATGCACCTCATCGGCACGGCGCACGATGAGGCGGGACGCTTCTACTATCTCTTGAAGAATTCGTACGGAAGATATGGCGCCTACACAGGGCTGCTCTACATGTCCGAAGATTATTTCAGAGCGAAGGCTGTCTCGGTTCTGCTGAGGAAGTAATCCCCCTCCAATCTTTTCCGTTCATCGGTTTTTGCGATGAAACTGCTTTTACTCTGTGTCCGCTTTCCCGTTGAAGGTTCGGCAGCCGTCAATTGACAGCTGCCGGCTTCACTGCGGTAAAGGCGCGGCGACACTGCCAATCGGCTTCCGCATCACTGCCTCGCTTTAGTTGCATGACTCTCTCCCTTCATCCGCCTCACTCCCTCACTTCTGCAACATCACTGCACAACGGTTGCAGCGTCACTGCACAACGGTTGCAGCGTCACTGCAAAAGGGTTGCAGTGTCACTGCATAACAGTTGCAGCGTCACTGCAAATACGGTTGCAGTGCTACTGCAAAATGGATGCACTGTCTTTGCAGTGCTTGTCTGCTGATTCATAAATGGTTATGCCAAGGGGAAGGAATGTGCAATCAAAGACCGGTACGCAGTCGATAAGAAGATGCGGGAGCACCTGCGGGGCGAGGTAGCGCGAAGGAAAGGAGTTTCACCGCAAAAGCCGATGAATAGGAAGGTTGAGGGAGAAGGTGAAGGAGATGGAGGATGAAAATACATTTCTCTTTAGCGAAAAAGCTGTGTATTCTGCTTGAAAACGCGTACTTTTGCAGACTATATAAATGAATTGCAGAATATGAACAAACCCGGGAAGCGAGTATTGGTCGGCATGAGCGGAGGTATAGACAGTACCGCCACTTGTCTGATGCTGAGGGAGCAGGGCTATGAGATAATCGGTCTCACCATGTGGGTGTGGGGAGACGAACCGGTGGAAGCCCGTAGCCTTGCCGACAGTATGGGAATTGAGCACTATGTGGCGGATGAGCGCGATGCTTTCCGCCGGATTATCGTTCGGAACTTTATTGATGAGTATCGCCGGGGGCGTACTCCCAATCCTTGTGTGATGTGCAATCCATTGTTCAAGTTCCGCATCCTGACGGAGTGGGCGGACAGGCTGGGCTGTGCGTTCATCGCTACCGGGCACTACACCCGTCTGGAGGAGCGGAACGGGAAGACTTACATCGTTACCGGAGATGACGACAAGAAAGACCAGTCCTATTTCCTCTGGCGGCTGGGGCAGGAGGTGTTGAAGCGGTGCATCTTCCCGCTGGGGGCGTTCACCAAGATGCAGGTCCGCGGGTATCTTCGTGATAAAGGATATACGCTCAAGGCGGAAGAAGGGGAAAGTATGGAAGTCTGCTTCATCAAGGGCGACTACCGCGACTTCTTGCGCGAGCACTCTCCGGAGATAGACAGCGAGGTGGGGCCGGGATGGTTTGTCAATTCGGAAGGCGTCAAGCTGGGCGGGCACAAAGGATTCCCTTACTACACCATCGGGCAGAGGAAGGGGCTGGAGATTGCTTTGGGCAAACCTGCCTACGTGCTGAAAATCAATCCGCAGAAGAACACCGTGATGCTGGGCGATGCGGAGCAGTTGAAAGCCGGATACATGCTTGCCGAAGAGGAAAACCTGATTGATGAGGCGGAATTCTTTGGCAGTGAAGAGCTTACCGTGCGCATCCGCTACCGCAGCAAACCCATCCCTTGCACCGTGAAGCGCCTGGAGGACGGGCGTCTGCTGGTGCGCTTCTTGTCGGAGGCTTCTGCCATTGCTCCGGGACAGTCTGCCGTGTTCTACGTCGGCCGGCGTGTGGTTGGCGGCTCATTCATCGCTTCCCAACGGGGCATCGGGATGTATATTGCAGAAAATAATAAAAACACAGATATATGAGAAAACTCTTTTTCCTTCTACTTTTCATCTTGGCTGCTGTAGGCGCATCGGCGCAACAAGACACTTTGAAGTATCGCATCAGCCTGAAGGACAAGGCTGCCACCACGTATTCGCTGGAACATCCGGAAGCGTTCCTCTCTGAAAAGGCGATTGAGCGTCGCCTGAAGCAGAACCTTCCGATAGACTCGACAGACCTTCCGGTATGCCGTAAGTATGTGGATGAGATTCGCAGGCAAGGCGTGAAGATTGTCGTTACCGGCAAGTGGGAGAATTTTGTTACAGTATCCTGCAACGACTCTGCATTGGTGGAGCGCATTGCCGCCCTGCCTTTTGTCCGGGAGACGGAAAAGGTATGGATAGCTCCCGGAGGTGACGGGCCGTTCATGGCGACAGGGCGCGACTCTCTGATAAACCGCCCGAGCGTGCATCCCGACAGCATTTATGGACTGGCTGTCGACCAGATACGGCTGAGCAATGGCGATAAGCTGCACGAAGAAGGCTTCAAGGGGCAAGGAATGACGATTGCCGTTATCGACGCGGGCTTCCACAATGCCGACAAGATAACCGCCATGCAGAATATCCGCATCCTGGGTACGAAGGATTTTGTGAACCCCCAATCGGATATATTTGCCGAAAGCAGCCACGGCATGGCGGTGCTCTCGTGCATCGCCATGAACCGCCCCGGTGTCATGACCGGTACGGCTCCCGAAGCTTCTTTCTGGTTGCTGCGCAGCGAAGACGAATACTCCGAGCATCTGGTAGAGCAGGACTACTGGGCTGCGGCTGTGGAATATGCCGATAGTGTGGGAGTGGATGTACTCAATACTTCATTGGGATATTACGCTTTCGATGATAAATCCAAGAATTATAAGCTCCGCAATCTGGATGGGCACCATGCGCTGATGTCACGTCAGGCATCGCGCATAGCCGATAAGGGCATGATATTGGTATGCAGTGCCGGAAATTCGGGCGCCGGTTCTTGGAAGAAGATTACGCCTCCGGGCGATGCCGAGAATGTGTTGACGGTGGGAGCTGTCGACAAGGAAGCTGTCCTGGCTCCTTTCTCGTCTGTAGGGAATACGGCAGACCATCGGATAAAGCCGGATATTGTAGCCGTCGGGCTGGGTGCCGACGTGATACGCACGGACGGCAACCAGGGAAGGGCGAACGGTACCTCTTTTGCCTCACCCATTATGTGCGGCATGGTGGCCTGCTTGTGGCAGGCTTGCCCCGAACTTACGGCAAAAGAAGTGATGGAATTGGTGCGCCGTTCCGGTGACCGTGCCGATTTTCCCGATAACATCTACGGCTATGGCGTGCCCGATATGTGGAAGGCGTATCAGGATTATCAGCCCGAAAGAAACAAATAACGGGAACTTCTGTTGGTTTGCCAATAGTGTATTGTCACTTTATCACGAATAAAGTGTTACTTTACTGCGGATAAAGCATTACTTTACTGCGGATAAAGTACTGCTTTACCGCGGATAAAGTGCCACTTTATTACGGATAAAATTTTATAAAGTTGTAACTGATTGAATGATAGCAATATGGAAGCCTTGTCTTTACATGAGTTGAATGCCCTTGTGCGTCGCAGTCTGGAGCAGTGTCTCCCCGATGTGTTTTGGGTGCAGGCGGAGTTGAGCGATGTGCGTACCAACAGTACGGGGCATTGCTATCTGGAATTTGTGCAGAAAGACCCTCGCAGCAACAGCCTGATAGCTAAGGCGAGAGGAACAATCTGGGCAAATGTGTTCCGCCTGCTGAAGCCCTATTTTGAGGAAGCCACGGGGCAGGCGTTTGTTTCGGGCATCAAAGTGCTGGTGCAGGTCACCGTCAGCTTCCACGAACTTTATGGTTATAGCCTTACGGTGCAGGACATAGACCCCACCTATACCTTGGGCGATATGGCACGCCGCCGCAGGGAGATACTGAAACAGCTCGAGGAAGAGGGGGTGCTCACCCTCAATAAGGAACTCGAGATGCCCCGCCTGCCGCAACGTATTGCCGTCATATCCTCACCGACGGCGGCGGGCTATGGTGACTTCTGTCATCAGCTGGAAAACAACTCCCGGGGTTTCTACTTTTATACGGAACTGTTTCCTGCCCTGATGCAGGGTGACCGTGTGGAGGAGTCTGTCCTCTCTGCTCTCGACCGGGTAAATGCACGCTTGTCCGAGTTTGATGTGGTTGTCATTATTCGTGGTGGAGGCGCCACGTCCGACTTATCCGGTTTCGATACTTACCTGCTTGCTGCTGCTTGTGCACAGTTTCCGTTGCCTATCATAACGGGCATCGGTCACGAGCGGGATGACACGGTGCTGGATTCTGTGGCACATACCCGTGTAAAGACCCCTACGGCGGCTGCCGAATTCTTAATAGAGTCCATGGACAGCGCTGCTGATGAACTGGAAATGCTTGCTTCTCGCTTGCATGAGGGTGTCAGGAATCTGTTGCAGCAGGAACAGCGCAGACTCTCTGGTTACAAGAACCGGATTCCTTCTGCCGCATACCATCGTATATCCGATGCAAAAATGGCTTTGCTGACTGTGCGGAAAGATGTGGTGCAGGCTGTGACTTCCTCTTTGTTCCGCCATCGCCATCGCATGGAATTGTTGCAACAACGATTGGCAGATGCTTCACCGGAAAAGTTGTTGGCTCGCGGTTACAGCATTACGTTGAAAGATGGGAAAGTAGTGAAGAATGCAGATGAACTGCAGGAGAATGATATGATAACAACCCGTCTGCAGAATGGTGAAGTGGTTTCAATAGTACATATTTAACTCTCATTCATGCAGTGTTTTGCAAATCTCTGTATTTTATGAATATTGCTTAAATCATTTAAAATGAACAAAGATGAAAACACAAAATTTGTTTTTTATGCTGATACTGATAAGTATGGCATTTAGTTTTATTTCATGTACGGATGAGGATGATAAGGTCGAAATTCCTCAACTGGTAGGTAAGTGGATTGTGAAAGAACCAGTCCTGCAGGACGATTTTGTGACCTGCTATACGTTTAATGCAGACAAGACCTATGAAGTTTATACCGGAAGCCCGTTATCTAACGGAGTCCCTTTTCGTGGAACTTATGTCATAAGTCTTGATGAAAAATTGATTACGTTGTATGATAAAGAGGGACATTATACTGAACAATATCATATTTTGAAACTGACGTCCAAGGATATGAAGTGGGAGAACGCATCGCCCAAAGACGGGAATTCTGACAAACGGCTTGAGAAGTACAACGATTAATTAATTTCAATTATGCCGGTAACCAAGAAAAAAGAGACCTACTCCGAAGCCATGGCACGTTTGGAGAAAATTGTCAGCCAGATAGACAACAACGAACTGGAGATAGATGTGCTTGCTGAAAAAATAAAGGAAGCAAACGGAATTATAGCATTTTGCAGCGATAAATTGACCAAAGCTGACAAGGAAATTGAAAAATTACTGTCGGAGAAGTGGGAATCTGAAGAATAAAAGCTATTTTTGTTGCAAAATGTACGTAATAGAAGTAACTAATACTTTGAGATATGAAAGAACTTGATTGGGCTAATCTGCCGTTCGGATATATGAAGACAGATTACAATGTGAGAATTTACTATCGTAACGAACAATGGGGCGAACTGGAAGTTTGCAGTGAGGAAACCATTCCTATGCACATGGCTGCCACTTGTTTGCACTACGGTCAGGAAGCGTTTGAGGGTTTGAAGGCTTTTCGTGGCAAAGACGGTAAAGTGCGTATCTTCCGTTTGGAGGAGAATGCAGCCCGCCTGCAATCCACTTGCCGTGGCATCTTGATGCCGGAACTTTCTACGGAGCGTTTCAAAGAAGCTATTCTGAAGGTGGTGAAGCTGAACGAGCGTTTCATTCCGCCTTATGAATCGGGTGCTTCTCTGTATATCCGTCCGTTGCTGGTGGGTACCGGTGCACAAGTAGGCGTACATCCTGCCAGCGAATATCTGTTTGTGGTGTTCGTGACCCCGGTAGGTCCTTACTTTAAGGGTGGATTCTCAACCAATCCGTATGTCATTATCCGCGAATTCGACCGTGCTGCCCCATTGGGTACCGGTATTTATAAAGTAGGTGGTAACTATGCAGCCAGCTTGCGTGCCAACAAGAAAGCGCACGATTTGGGTTATGCCTGTGAGTTCTATCTGGATGCCAAGGAAAAGAAATACATGGACGAATGTGGTGCTGCCAACTTCTTCGGCATCAAGGACAATACGTATATCACTCCGAAGTCCACTTCCATCCTGCCCTCCATCACCAACAAGAGCCTGATGCAGCTGGCAGAGGATATGGGCATGAAGGTGGAGCGCCGTCCGGTTCCCGAAGAAGAGTTGCTGACTTTCGAGGAAGCGGGTGCCTGCGGTACGGCTGCCGTTATCAGCCCCATCGAACGTATTGACGACGTAGAGAACGGCAAGTCATACGTTATCTCCAAGGATGGAAAACCGGGACCGGTATGTACGAAGCTCTACAACAAGCTGCGTGCCATCCAGTATGGTGACGAGCCGGATACTCACGGGTGGGTGACGATTGTTGAATAATACGGTGATGGCAATGTCTATCGTATAAGACTTGCCGGGACTTTGTTTTTTATACTTTTAGGCACGGATTGCGCGGAAAGCACGGATGGATTGAAGAGAGACCGTGAAAATCCGTGTAATCCGTGCCTAAAATAATATGTTTTATGTTTCAATGCTTCTTAAATGGGAAAGAACAAGTTAGAGAAGTTTGCCGATATGGCGAGTTATCCGCATGTTTTCGAGTATCCGTATTCCGCGGTGGATAATGTGCCGTTTGACATGAAAGAGAACTGGCACGGGCGGTTTTTCAAGAACGACCATCCCATTGTCCTGGAACTGGGCTGTGGTAGGGGAGAATATACTGTCGGATTGGGACGCATGTTTCCCGAAAAGAACTTCATCGGAGTGGATATAAAGGGTGCCCGCATGTGGACGGGAGCCACCGAGTCGCTGGAGTCGGGCATGAAGAATGTGGCCTTTCTGCGTACGAATATCGAAATCATCGACCGCTTTTTTGCTACAGATGAGGTGAGCGAAATCTGGCTCACTTTCTCGGACCCGCAGATGAAGAAGGCGACCAAAAGGCTTACTTCCACTTATTTCATGGAGTGCTACCGCAAGTTCCTGAAGAATGACGGCATAGTCCATCTGAAGACGGACAGCAACTTCATGTTTACCTATACCCGGTACATGATTGAAAGAAACCGGCTGCCGGTGGATGTGATGACGGAAGACTTGTACCACTCCGGCATGGCTGATGAGATACTCAGCATCAAGACCTATTATGAACAACAATGGCTGGATCGTGGTTTGAATATCAAGTACATCAAGTTCCATCTTCCGCAAGAGGGCGAGTTGCAGGAGCCGGATGTGGAGATAGAGCTGGATGAGTACCGCAGTTATAACCGTAGTAAGCGTAGTGGACTACAAACCAGTAAATGATGCGAATCAGTGGTTAAAAATACTACTGATTCGCATAAAAATAGTAAATAGTAAATCGTCAAATAGTACATACAATGACATTATATCCAAAATTAATCCTTGATGCATTGGCAACAGTGCGTTATCCCGGCACCGGAAAGAATCTTGTTGAGGCTGAGATGGTGGCCGATAACATGCGGATTGACGGGATGAAGGTCAGCTTCTCGTTGACATTCGAGAAACCGACTGATCCGTTCATGAAGTCAATGGTGAAGGCTGCCGAGACAGCTATACATACGTATGTCTCTCCCGAGGTGGAGGTTGTGATTACGACTGAAAGCCGTCAGGCGGCACGTCCGGAAGTGGGTAAGCTATTACCCCAGGTGAAGAATGTTATCGGAGTGTCTTCCGGAAAAGGTGGGGTAGGTAAGTCCACGGTTGCTGCCAACCTTGCCGTGTCTTTGGCAAAGTTGGGTTATAAAGTAGGTCTGCTGGATGCTGATATCTTCGGGCCTTCTGTTCCAAAGATGTTCCAAGTGGAAGATGCCCGTCCGGTGGCAGAGAACATTGGTGGACGTGACTTGATTGTTCCGATAGAGAAGTATGGCATCAAGTTGCTTTCCATCGGTTTCTTTGTAGACCCCGACCAGGCCACTTTGTGGCGGGGAGGTATGGCAAGCAATGCCTTGAAGCAGCTGATTGGTGATGCCGATTGGGGAGAACTGGATTATTTCCTTATCGACCTTCCTCCCGGAACGAGCGACATTCACTTGACAGTGGTGCAGACTTTGGCACTGACAGGAGCTATCGTTGTTAGCACGCCGCAGGCTGTGGCGCTGGCAGATGCCCGCAAAGGCATCAATATGTTTACCAATGATAAGGTGAATGTGCCCATTCTCGGTTTGGTGGAGAACATGGCTTGGTTCACGCCTGCCGAATTGCCGGAAAACAAGTATTATATCTTTGGGAAAGAAGGCGCAAAGAGACTGGCTGAGAAAATGAACGTACCCTTGCTGGGACAAATTCCTATCGTGCAGAGTATCTGCGAGAGCGGTGATAAGGGGACTCCGGTTGCTTTGGATGAGAATACGGTGACCGGGCGCGCTTTCCTGCAACTGGCTGCTGCCGTAGTCCGTCAGGTAGACCGCAGAAATATGGAAATGGCGCCGACACGGATTGTGGAAGTGCATAAATAAACATGGATATTTTCCTTATGAAAAAGGAGCAGTTACCCGGCGACGGGTAACTGCTCCTTTTTCATTTAGACTTGTTTAGAGAGAAAATTAGTTTATTTAGTTGGAGTAACAGTGGCATTCTGGACAGCAGGGCTTTTCTCCGGTTCTTGCAGACGGAACATGATGGGGACTGTATATTTTACGTTTACAGCTTGTCCTCTTTGCATGCCGGGCTTCCACTTGGGCATGATAGTAGTCAGACGGATTGCTTCAGCGTCTAGCAGTGGGTCGGCACCACGGATTACTCTGGGGCAGATGATGTTCCCTTCTTTATCCACTATAAACTGTATGACCACTCTTCCCTGAATCTTAGCTTTTTGTGCGGCTACCGGATATTTGATATTTTTGCCTATGAATTCCATCATTGCGGACATGCCGCCGGGATATTCCGGCATTTTTTCTACGACTTCGAAAACGGTTACTTCCTCCGGGTAGGTTGCCTCTTCGGGAGCATAACCCACTACCACCATTTCATCTATTTTGCTTTCAATGGGAGCATACTTAACCTGTGTATTGTTTTCCGTCAGACGGAACATCACGGGAACTGTATATTTTACCCGCACGGCTTCTCCTTTTTGTGTGCCGGGTTTCCATTTGGGCATGGCACTGATTACGCGTACGGCTTCTTTATTCAATTCCGGGTCAATGCCGCGCAGTATTTTTACATTGGTAATACTGCCATCCTTCTCCACTACAAATTGCACGGTAGCCCGTCCTTGCGTACCTTTCTTCATGGCTGCTTCCGGATATTTGATGTTCTTGCTCAAGTATTCCATTAGTGCAGACATGCCTCCGTCGGGGAATTCGGGCATGTGTTCCACTACCTCAAAAATCGGATTGTCGAGAGTATCCTTATCCACTACCTTTCCTTTGTAAGTCACTGTTTTCGTATCTTGTTCCGGTAGGGGAGCTACTTGAGGGGCTTGAACTTCCGGTACCGCTTGTCCGGTTTTGGCGTCTACAGCCTCTATGACTTCCGCTGCAATCTTCTTTGTGGTACGTGCCACTGCTTCGATATTGCTGACAATCATAAGTAAGGCCGCTAAAGGAAGGAACATCAGATATTTGGTCCTTCCTATTTCTTTTGTTCTCTTTTTGTTCATCATTTTGATGCGTTTTTTTAAAGGTAAAACATTGAAACTGTTATAGATAGTTGCTGCAGCCTTTTGATGTGACAATCCTAGCAGATGGTACTGGTAGGTTTTGGAGTCATAGCCGTTCTCCAATACGCGGGCATCGGCCATATATTCCAGATTGGTGCGGATTTCCCGTTTCATGAGCCAGGCAAAGGGATTGCACCAGCAAAAAATGCACACCAGTTCACTGATGATGACATCAATGGAGTGCCATTGCCGGGCGTGTGTCTGCTCATGGGTCAATATTTCGTTGAATTCCTCTTCCGTATGCGAGGACGGATGGATAAAAATCCAGTGGAAAAAGGAGAAAGGCCCGTCTGCTTTGGGAAGCAGATGTATATTTGTGTTGCCTATTTGTACCTTGCGGCATCGGCATGCCAGGTGGATGATGCCCGCCAGTTGCATGATGAGGCGTATCATCAGCAATGCCACTATTCCCCAATAGGCGATATTGGCATATTCTGAAAGGATGCTTTTCCAGTCGGTAGGAGCCGCTTCGGTGCCTATTGTGAGTTCCGGTAGCACAACGCTGGCATAGAGGTCTGCCATGGCCACCATCGGTTCCTGCTCCGTAATCCACGTTTGTATGTTCAGCAGAGGTACGGCGGCAGAAACGGCAAAGAAGCAGAGCAGTGCGGTTCTGCGCCAGCCGAAAAACGTGTCTTTGTAGAAGAACAGCCGATAGAATGCATAAAACAGTACTATCGCTACATTCACTTTCAGAAAATAGGCTAACATGTTTACTCCTTTCCTTTCTCTATCATGTCTATAATGTCTTTCAGGTCATTGGCCGAAATCTTCTGGTCTTTGGCGAAGAACGAAACCATTTCCTTATAAGAATTTTCAAAGTAGTTGCGCACAAAACCGCTCATAAAGGTACGTTTGTATTCGCTTTCGCGTATAAGCGGGGTATACTGGTAAGTGTTGCCTACACGTGCGGCACGGATATACTGCTTGCGCTCCAGGTTTTTCACAATAGATGCTACAGTTGTGTAGGGAGGCGCCGGTTTGGGATATTTGGCAACAATGTCTTTTACGAAGCAACTGCCCAGTTCCCAAATGTACAACATTGCTTCTTCTTCTTGTATCGTTAACTTTTCCATGGATAAAGTATTTAAATGAATTCAATGCAAATCTACGAATATTTCGTAAGCTAACATCAAACAGTGAGTTAATTAATCTAAATGTTCCTGCTGTGTGTATATTCTTTTGCCAGATTGAAAAGAACATGGCTGTTGATAATCTTCTTTTGGCTAAGATTGTCTATCTTTGCAGAAGAAGCGAAGACTGGCGGCACCTCAGCATAAAAAATGAACGGGTTCATTTTATTCTGCATTCGGTTTGCGCTGTCTTTGTTGCAATGAATTCTTTTACCTTAAATAAAGCAGAAATATGGGAACAGTTAAATCGTTGTTGCTGGGAATGTGCTTCGTATTGGGTGCATGCACAAGCCAGACTTCTACTGTGCAAACCACAGAGAAGGGAACTCAATGGGAATGGCAGAATGGTACCATTGTTGTCAAAACTCCCGAGCGTCCGGCAGGACAGAAGAGTGTATTGGGACTGACTACTCCGAAGTTGGAGGCAGTCCGTGTGGGTTTTGTTGGTTTGGGTATGCGTGGCCCCGGAGCAGTGGAGCGTTTCACTTATATTCCGGGTACGCAGGTAGTGGCTCTTTGTGATTATGAAGAGGCCCGTGCAGATAAATGTCAGGAGCTCTTGAAGAAGGCATCCATGCCCAAAGCCGCCGTCTATTCCGGTGACAAAGGATACGAGGAACTCTGCAAACGTGATGATATAGATTTGGTTTATATTGCTGCAGACTGGCTGCATCACTTCCCCGTTGCCAAGTGTGCGTTGGAGAATGGAAAGAATGTAGCGATAGAAGTGCCTTCGGCCATGAATCTGCAGGAATGCTGGGATTTGATTAACTTGAGTGAATCTACCCGTAAGCATTGCTTCATTCTGGAGAACTGCTGCTATGACTGGTTCGAGATGAATACGCTGAACATGGCGCAGCATGGCGTGTTCGGTGAAGTTATCCGTGCGCAGGGTGCTTATATACATAATTTGAGCCCGTTTTGGGACCATTATTGGAAGAATGGAGAAAATGACAAGCTGGGCTGGCGTTTGGACTACAACATGAAGCATCGTGGTGACGTGTATGCCACCCATGGCCTTGGCCCGGTGGCGCAAGCACTGGATATTCACCGTGGTGACCGTATGGAAACGTTGGTAGCCATGGATACCAAGTCTGTAGTGGGCAAGGAGCTGGTAGAAAAAAGAACCGGCGAGGAGTGCAAGGAATTCCGTAACGGTGACCATACCACGACCATGATTCGTACAGCCAATGGAAAGGTGATTGAGATTCAGCACAATGTAATGACACCACAGCCTTATAACCGTTTGTATCAGCTTACGGGTACCAAGGGATTCGCCAACAAATATCCGGTAGAAGGGTATGCGCTTGACGCTGACCAGCTGAGTGCATCGGGCGTTCAGCCCAAAGTGGATGATTTGAATTCACACGGTTTCCTGCCGGAGACGGAGATGGAGGCACTCGTGGAGAAATACCAGCATCCCATTTTAAAGAAGTACGGTGAGATGGCGAAGGAAGTAGGAGGTCATGGTGGCATGGACTTCGTGATGGACAGCCGTCTGGTATATTGCCTGCAAAACGGTCTTCCTTTGGATATGGATGTATACGACCTTGCTGAGTGGTGCTGCCTTGCAGAATTGGGAGAACTTTCTATGGACAACGGTTGTGCGGCTGTGGCATTCCCCGATTTCACCCGTGGTGAATGGAATGTGGTGAAGGGCTACAAGCATGCATATGCAACTCCGGAAGAGGAAGCGGCTGCTATGGAGAAGGCAAAGGCATTTACTGCTAAACTGAAAGAGCAGGGAGCCAAGGAATGGGCTGAAAAGTAATAGCGGTATACTGATAAAACAAAAAACAGCAGGTGATAAGCCTGCTGTTTTTTTTTATCAGTTTGTCATTTAGTCACTTTCAGCAACTCTTCCTTCATCTTCTCCACTCCCGGAAAGCCGGTTTGTCTGAACGTGGTGTTTCCTTCGCGGTCTACAATCAGATAAGTCGGTACCCCTTCTATCTTGAATGCATCCGATAGGTATTTCCATTGGGCATCTGTCAGACGGAAATGTTCGCCGTGGATGTCGGGAATCATATTCTCCCAGGTCTTCAAGGGGGAGGTTTCACCGGTGATGTACAGATATACAATGTCCTTACCTTTCAGTTCCTCCTTCATGGGGACCATCATCTTGTTTGCCATACGGCATGGACCGCACCAGGTGGCCCAGAAATCTACTAACAATACTTTTCCTTTGAATTTGCTGATGATGGAAGTAAACAACTCTTCGTTGTTGACGTTGGCGTCCACTTGGTTGATGGTGTAACCCGTCTTTTTCTTGTTGGCTTCGAGTTGTGCAAGCAACTCGTCATTGGCGGCAGTCAGCATTTCGCGGTATGCGGCGGGCATGGCGGCAACGGTTGCCTTTTGTTCGTCGGTGAGCGGGGTGAAGTTCTTGATACCCCGGTAGAGGGTGACATTACGGGCTATATCGAAGAAGATACCTTTGTCGGTTCCCCAGGCTTTGGCTAATTCTCCACTCCGTTCTACATTTCTTGAAGCCATTTGTACATACTGGTTGGACAAGACTGCCTGCGGCACATTCAATATGCTCATATCTTCGTCGGACACGTAGTTGGCGGGTACTTTCCGGGAAAGTTCCTGATAGTAGTTGTTTGCTTCCTCCCGTTTGATGAGATTGGCTTGTAGGGCAGCCGATGTCAAGATGCTGGCAACGGAAGACAGCATGGCATTTGTAATCAGTTTGTTATTGATAGTCAAAAGTTGTCGGGTAGAAGCACTACAAGGCAACTTGTCTATTGCTTCTTGTGTTTCGTCGGATATTTGAAGTACGTATGCTTTGGCTGCATCAATATCCTTGCCAGCCAGTGCAGCTATGTTTTGATAGAGCTTGTCTTGCATGTCGATGCTGAGGTGGTTTCCGTTCAACTCTTGTGCCACGGTTTCCAGCGGTCCGTTGATATATACCATTTCTCCATAGGGTTTCCCTTCGCTGTGGAATTTAGACTTGCGCCGGGAAGCTTCGCGTAGATTGACGTATATTTCTGTTGTCTTGCCGGGTTCCATGAAGAACTGGAGCATATGCTCTCTACCCAAATATATGGTACATGGGGTAGTGCCGGGCAATGTTACTTCTTTGGTGAAACTGCCGTCAGGCTGGATGTCGAGTGGTATGTCCGTGATGTCTCCTTTGATATTCTCCCACACGGCAATACTGATTGGCATTCCCATATTGGGGCGTGAATCCAGGAGTTTTCCTTTCAGCATGGCTTTTCCGTATTGGATGACCGGTTCGGGAAGTTCGGCATTAGGGTCGGCTTTGTGTACTACGGCGTTCTGGGGAAGTGCCAGTTCCGGCAGTTTCTTGCTTTTCAGTTGTATTCCCCAGATGCTGAATCCGTTTTCCACCTTTTCGCCTTCGGTGAAGTCGAAGGAGGTAGCATTGTCGGATAGGGGAGGAAAGACCAACTGGAATTCCGCTTCGCCCGATTCGGGCATCCAAAATTCTTTACCTGGTATGATGCCTATACCGGAACGTAGTTGGTAGGTTTCTCCGTTATTGTCTGTCAGGTAGCTGTCGGGTGCAATCTGTATCCAGTACTTGGGACGATACTTGGCATAGATATGGAGCACGGTTGCCGTGTCACTGATGACTACTTTACTCACTTCGATGGAAGTCGTGTTTCTTACGATAAACGGTGGTTGGTCAATCACACGGTTTTTGGCTTGCAGGGTACAGCAGATGCACAGTAGGAAGCCTGCTAAGAGTAAATGAATGTGTCTCATATAAATTGTTTTTTGCGAAATTACGAATGTTTCGTAAAGAAACAAGCATGTGGGAGTTAATTGATGTAAAATACTTCCATTTCTTCGTTTTTCAAAGAAACCTTGTATCTTTGCCATCTGATACTTAACACTTAATATCTTGTCATATGAGAACCAGAATTCTTTTGATGGGCTTGTTGTTGGCCGCTGTTGCCAATGCCCAGACTATCTATCATGATGCTTCCGCCTTCCCCCTTCTGGGCAAAGCAACAGAATCTACCCTTACCCGCTATGAGCGTCTGCCGGACTCTCTGCAGAACATCTCCCGCAAGCCGTTGTGGGACTTAGGCCGCAACAGTGCCGGACTCGCCGTGCGCTTCCGTTCCAACTCTACAAGCATTTCTGCCAAATGGGAAGTAAGGAACAATATGAGTATGAACCACATGACACCGACCGGCATTAAAGGCCTCGACCTCTACTGCTTGCAAGACGGCAAGTGGATATTTGCCGGTAGCGGACGTCCGCAGGGCAAAATCAATAAGGCGACTATCGTAAGCAATATGTTGCCCGAGGAGCGCGAATACCTTTTGTACCTTTCTTTATATGATGGGGTTACCTCGCTTTCCATCGGCGTGGATTCTTTATCCGCCATTACCCTGCCGGCAGTAGACTTACCGAAACGTGAGAAGCCGGTGGTATTCTATGGTACCAGCATCTTGCAGGGAGGCTGCGCTTCCCGTCCCGGCATGGCGCATACCAATATTCTGGAACGTTGGCTCAATCGTGAGTGCATCAATCTGGGATTTAGCGGCAATGCCTTGCTCGACCTGGAGATTGCCGATGTCATAGCCGGTGTGGACGCTTCTATGTTTGTCCTCGACTTTGTGCCCAATGCTACCGTGGAGCAAATGAGAGAGCGTGCCGATAAATTCTATACCACTATCCGCAGCAAGCATCCCGATACGCCTGTCCTTTTCGTGGAAGACCCTCTCTTTACCCACTCTCCTTTTGACACCAGGATTGCCAAGGAGGTAAAGGACAAGAATGAGACATTGAATGCCTTTTTCCGTTCTTTGAAGCAACGTGGAGAGAAAAACATCTATTTCCTTGCTTCCCGTGACATCATCGGCCACGACGGGGAGGCTACAGTAGACGGCATTCATTTTACCGATTTGGGCTTTATGAGGTATGCTGAGATACTTTACCCGATATTGGAGAAACACATGCGACCGTAATTAGGTATTACAGCCGTTTGTCTGTTTGCTGCCTTGCCGATGCTGTAGGGCAACTATTTGTTTCCTTTAACAAAACAGTCTGTTTCCTATAAGGGAACAGACTGTTTCAATATGGTGAACAAACTGTTTTTATATATTGGAACAAATTGTTCTGATACGCTGAAACAAAGTGTTCAAACGCATGTGAACACTTTGTTTCGTAGGCTTGGAACAATGTGTTACGCTTCTATACTCTTATGCTTCTTATACTCTTCAATCACATGTTTCCTGCTCTGCAATATCTGCCAGCGATATACCAGGCACGTGGTGATGAAGTAGAAGCCCGTTTGTATCCATAGTGCCTGGTACTCGAAAGAGACTTCATTGAGTGTGGCTCCCATGCTGTTGATGCGTACGTAGCCGTTGATGCCGAAGGTAGAAGGGAAGATGTACGAGAAGTACTTCCAGAAAGCGGGCATAGCAGCTCCCGGCCATGAAATGCCGGAGAGGAACAGCAGCGGCACGGAGGTGAACACGAACAGCAGCATGCACGTTTCGCGGTTGCGGATGGCAATGGATGCTGTCATGGCAAAGAAAATACAAGCGGCCAGGTAGGGCAGGGTGAACAGAGTCAGGACACCGGGTATCGCTATTTGGTTGAGGCTGAAAAGCCATGGAACCACACACAGTATATATACCGATACCAGTGAATATACCATGAAGTAGCTCAGCCCTTTTCCCATCACAATGCGTAGTGTGCCGTTGTAGTGGCGGTTGATAGGCACCAGGTCGCGGAAGCGGTTCTGCTCGCGTGCCGTCCCGGCAGACAAGCCGATGCCGAGTAGCAGCGTTTGCTGGATAATCAATACCAATACTGCCGGAATCAGGAAAGCGGCAAATCCGTTGGTTGGATTATAGAGGGCGACATCCTCATACTCTATCGGGTAGGCGGTAATCTCGTCCTGGCGGTCGGTGGTATTGGCGCTTCGCTCCACTTTGATGTCTGCGTTCATGGCAAGCGACACGTTGGTGTTGGCAGTCAGCAAGGCTTTGTAATACAGCAGTCCGCTCATGTCGCAGAAGATGCTGACCTGCGTTTGCTTACCGCGTACAATGTCGTCGCTGAAGGTGGAGGGGATGTAGATAATACCGTATGCCCTGCGGTCCTTCAACATCAGTTTGGCTTCTTCCATATCAGCGCAGTAGCTCACGAGGCTCACTTCGGGACTGGAGTCCACTTTCCGCAGGTATTCGCGGCTCAACGAGGAGCGTGAGTCATCCACCACGACAGTGGGCACTTCGTGGATAGTTTCGTTGGTATAGATGAAAGCGTATATCAACGGATAGACCAACGGAACGAGCACGAAGAAGATGAGCACGCCCTGGTCGCGGAAGGTGGTGCCGAATTCCCGTTTCCATATATAGAACAAGTCATGAATGCCTTGTATCACTTTCTGTCTGAACGTCAGGTCTTTCATTAGGGCATGTATTTATAGTAAACCAACGCTCCTTTCAGCCTATGGGCTATAAGGAACGGGAGCATCATGAAAATAAGCAGCGCTACGTAGTTGACCCACGAGTAAATCATGGGGTATCCATTCAGTGCCTGGTCCACATAAATCAGGAAATAGTGGCGCAGGGGGAACAGATTTGCCAATGCCTGCAATACGGGGTGCATGCCCATGGCAGGGAATGACAATCCGCACATGGAGAAAGAGAGTACGCCCCATAGGGAAGCGAAACTGAGTCCCAGACGCAGGGTAGGCAGGGTTCCTATCATCAATATTCCCATGCCTTGCGATGCCAGCACCAGGCAAAGGGTGGCAAGCAGCATCGGCAGGATGCCGCTGTTGCAGGGAAAATGGAGGAAACCGTAGAGGTATACATTATATAATATTCCCATCAGGAAGAAGATGGCGGTATGCGGCAGCAGTTTGCCGGCAAGGGAAATCCAGATGGAGTTGTTGCCCATGCGCAGCCATTCGCGGGCGGTGCGGTCTTTTATCTCGACTCCGATGGAATAGACGGTTACCATGAAGATAAGCAGCATCAATACGCCCGGTGCAAAGGTGTTGCACAGATATACGGAGTAGTTCAGCCACGGGTTATTGAGTGGATGCGTATCTATGACGATGGGTTGGAGGAAGGCCATCGCTTGTTCCTCGGTAGCTCCTTTGGCATATAGGGTGCTACGTGCTGCGGCACCGGATGCCAATTCGCTCATCATCTTCATATCCTTGAAGAGGAGTGAACCTGCGATGAGCAGGGTATTGTTTGTATAGAAAGAGAGTTTGGGCTGCCGTCCGGCCTGCGCTTTGGCAGAGGTACCTTCGGGAATGTAGAAGAAACCGTAAATCTCTCCGCGCTGCATGGCGGTACGGGCTTCGTTGATGGTAGGGTAGCGGGCGACGACGGCTGTCTGCTCAAAAGCGTCCAAGTTACGTATCAGCTGGCGTGAAGTGGCACTCATGTCTTGGTCCACCACACCTACGGGCATGTCCGTAGGAAGCCCGGAGTCCATCAGCGTGGTGAAGAATATGTAGCAGAACAACGGTGCTATCACCATACAGAACAGATAGAGCGGGCGGGAAACAAGACGGCGGCATTCGCGTCTTGCTACATTCCACAAAGCCGTATGTTTCTTATTTCTTTCCATCATCCTCTCCAATAACTCATAACTCCTTTACTTCTTCAATACAACACTCATTCCCGGACGCAGTCCTTCCACCTTCTCTTGCGGAGCGGCTTTTACTTCGAATGTTTTCAGGTCGAACTGGCCGGTAGTCTTGGTCGCTTTCCAGGCGGCATATGTGCCGAGGTCTTTCATATAGTACACTTTCAGGCGGATATTCTTATCGAGTGCAGGGATGAACGCCTCGAATTCGGTATTCATACCCAACCCTTGCAGCAAGTCCTCGCGTACATTGAAGGTTATCCACATATCGTCCAGAATGGCGATGTTCATAATGGGAGCACCCGTGCCCACGAGCTCGCCTACTTTGGGGAATATCTCGGATACCTCACCGGCAGTCTGTGCAATCAGGTAAGTTTCCTTGATGTACGATTCAACTTCGGCCACAGCTCCTTTGGCACGTTCCACCAAGGCAGCGGCAGCGGCTTTGTCCTCGCGTTCCGCACCGTTCTTGGCCATATCATACTGGGCTTTGGCGGCTTTCTCCGTAGCCCGGGCTGCATTGCGTTGGGCGGTAACTTCGTCAAGCTTTTGTGTAGACATCACGCCTTGGTCGTGCAGGTTCTTCACACGCGTGTAGGATTTTTCGGTAATTTCCAGTCCGGCCAGTGCCTTTTGCCACATTTCATAGGCAGCTTGTATCTGTTCCCGACGGGCGCCTTTCAGAGCTTTTTCGTTCTGGGCTTGGGCTACCGATTCGGCGGCGCGTGCTTGTTCCAGTTTGGCCTGCACGTCCGGAGCCTCCAAAATGGCAAGGGTGTCTCCGGCTTGTACGCTTTGTCCCTCTTTTACACGAAATTCCAGAATACGTCCCGGCACTTTGCTCGATACTCGATACTCCGTTACTTCTGCTTGTCCTTGCACAATTTCCGGCCCTTTACGCAACATGAAGAAACCTACAAGGGCAACGATGGCAATCACTCCCGTCAGCGTGAGGAATGCCAACAACATGTTACTGTTTTGTGATTTTGTATCCAACATATTATTTACTATTTGACTGTTTACTATTTACGATTGAAGAAACTATCAATTATCAATTGTCAATTCCCCCGTTGCCTTTCTCAGATAGATTTCCGTCAGTTTTACGTCAATCTGTGCGTCTATCTTTTCCGATTGGGCAGAAAGCCATGCGGTGTGCGCTTCGAGCACATTGCTGGCAGGTATAACGCCTTCCTCAAAGCCAAGTGTGGCGTATCTCAGGTTCTCGTTGGCTTTTTCCAGGTTCTTTTCGGCCATGGTCAGTTTCTTGGCAGCTTCGTTCACTTGGAAAGCCGACTGGTTGACCTGCAGCTCTATCTTTTCTTTGGCGTCATCCAACTGGTATTGGGCGATGCGTGCTTCCGATTTGGCTGCTTTTACTTTATAGATGCCTTCGCCCCAGTGCCAGATGGGTACCGACACCATGACACCCACATTCCACATCCCCTTGAACTTTTTCTCGAAACTGTTGAAGACGGAAGGGTTGGTTGCCATATAGCTGCCCATTAGTGCTATGGAAGGAAGATATTCCGAACGGGTGACATTTACTTTCTGCTTATAAATCTGCGTGGCAAGTTCCAGGCTACGCACTTCGGGACGGGTAGCATAAACATTGTTGATGTCGATGGCACCGTTTTCCGGAGTAGTGGGAGCCAGGTCTTCCTTCTGTTCGTCTGTGAGCATGACGGGAGTGGAAAGGTCGAGACCACACAATTGGCACAGCAGCATCCGGGCAAGGCTCAGGCCATCGGTTACTTTGGTCAGGGTCATTTCGGCCTCATTCACTTTTACTTTGATGGAGAGTCCGTCTGCTTTGGTGGCAACGCCTTCGGCAATCATTTTGTCAACGTCGCTGTCGAGCTTCTGCAGTAGTTTCAGATAACCTTCTGCCAGCTTCTTTTTATGGGCAAGGGACACTACCTGCCAATATGCCTGGTCTGTACTCAGGATTACTTCCTGCATACCGGTGTTGTGCTGCTGGCGGGCCAGCTCTTCGGCGTATTTGGTAATTTTGTTGTAGGCACGTATCTTGCCGCCCATATATAGGGGTTGGGTCAAGGTCAGTGCGCCCGCATACATGTTGCGGGTGTCTGTACGAAAGGCGTCAACCAAGGATTGGCCTGCACCGTCGAGGGCACCTACCAGGCTTTGTCCTAAAGCCGGCAATTGGCCTGCCAGTTCTGGATGAAGCTGTGCGATGACTTGGGCAGCCTGCTGTAACGGTCCGCTGAGACTTGTACCCAATCCGGACAAGGCTCCTTTCTGAGCGTCGCTGAGGATGGACAACTCTTTTTGACTGCGCATATATCCGCCGCTGGCCGAAATGTTGGGAAGGTAATTAGTAAATGCCGCTTTCCTTTGATAGTGGGCAGCGTTGATTTTTTCCTGGCTTATCAGCAGTTCTTTGTTGTTGGAGATTGCCAATGCACGGCAACTATCCAAGCTTAATGCTTCCTGGGCCTTCATGGGGAAGGATAGGTATGCCAAACAGATGAAACAGAAGAACTTTTTCATTGGGCTATACATTAATTAAGGTGATGAATCTGTTGTTTATACAGCAACAATAATTGCATAAACAACGATGCAAATGTATAGGCTTTCAATGATATTGCAAAATAATTTAGATTTTTTTGTATTAATTCAAGCTGAATGATTGCGAACCGATAAGGGTACCGTCAGCAAAAATGTCTACGCGGTAGGTGCCTGCATAGAGGTATTCTTCTACATCCCAATATACGGTGACGGCTTGCTCTTCTCCGTTGTATTCTATATACTTCTTGATGGAATATACCAGTTCCCGGTTCTCGTATGGGAAGGTGTTCGAGGAACTTTTGGTCAGCACGTCATTGTCCGGTTTGGTGATGCGGATGTAGAGGGTACGTTCGCCGGTCTCTGCAGTGATGTTTTTCACGATGGAGAAGTTTATTTTGAACTTCACGATGTCTTTCACCTTCTTGGCAGTCTTGCCGCGTTTGTTTGTGGGCTGCACAGAGATGTTGGTGGCGTCCAGTTGGGCGGCAAGTGTCACGGTCTTGGTCAGGTTCTTCTTCTCTTCGGACAAGTTGCTGATTTGCCGGGAAGCGGCGTTGTACTTCTTGGTGACATCGGCTATGATTTCCTTCTGTTGAGCAGTCAGGCGGTTCAGCGAGTCAATCTGGTTGATATAGCCTATCATGACTTTGCGGAGAGAGGCCAGTTCCTTCTTCAGACGGCGTATCTCGGTGGCATTGCTGCTCTTCACGGTGCGGAGTTCTTCCAATAAACGTTGGGTCTTCAATTGTTCCTGCTCTAAGAGTACGGAGAGGGAGTCGTTGGAGACTGTCAACTTCAGTTCGTCATATTGTCTGGCGAAGTCTGTGTATTGATTTTCAAGGTCTTCTTTATCCAGATTGAATTCCATCACCAGTTCCTTGTTGGTTTGTTTTTCGGAAATCAGCAGAATGGTAACTCCTATTAATAATAAGATAAGGAGGCTGCCTGCCACGATGAGAAGTGTATTCTTCTTAACTGCCATTTTTGATAATGATTAATGGTTAAGTGATTAATGGTTGGTGGCTGATTATTCGTCCTACATTCATTAATCGTCCGCAAAATTAATCATTAATCATTAATCATCGTCCACTAATCATTGGCTAAATGTGTATTTAACTAAAATTATTACGGAAATATTTCTCTAATTACGAAGTTCGCTGTACTTTTGCGTCATCTTTAAAGAACACTTATAAACAAAAAACTTTAGAAATTATGTCAAAAGTAACCGTAGTAGGTGCAGGTAACGTAGGTGCTACATGCGCTAATGTGTTAGCCTTTAATGAAGTGGCTGACGAAGTGGTAATGCTGGACGTGAAAGAAGGCGTTTCAGAAGGTAAGGCAATGGATATGATGCAGACTGCTCAACTGCTGGGCTTCGACACCACTGTTGTAGGTTGTACCAACGATTATGAGAAGACTGCCAACTCCGACGTTGTAGTGATTACTTCCGGTATTCCCCGTAAACCGGGTATGACTCGTGAAGAATTGATCGGTGTTAATGCAGGTATCGTTAAGTCGGTTGCACAGAACATCTTGAAATATTCTCCGAATGCTATCCTTGTGGTTATCTCCAACCCGATGGATACCATGACTTATCTGTCATTGAAGTCTCTGGGCTTGCCGAAGAACCGTATCATCGGTATGGGTGGTGCTTTGGACAGCTCTCGTTTCAAATATTTCTTGTCTCAGGCTTTGGGCTGCAACGCCAACGAAGTGGAAGGCATGGTTATCGGTGGTCACGGTGATACTACCATGATTCCGTTGGCTCGTCTGGCTACTTACAAAGGACAGCCGGTAAGCACACTGCTGAGCGAAGAAAAACTGAACGAAGTGGTAGCTTCTACTATGGTAGGTGGTGCTACACTGACTAAGTTGCTGGGTACTTCTGCATGGTATGCTCCGGGTGCGGCAGGCGCTTATGTCGTTGAGTCTATCATCCACAACCAGAAGAAGATGATTCCTTGTTCAGTATATCTGGAAGGAGAATACGGTGAATCAGACATCTGTATCGGTGTTCCCGTAATCCTTGGCAAGAACGGTATCGAGAAAATCGTTGAACTGGAACTGACTGCTGACGAAAAAGCTAAATTTGCTGCCAGCGCTGCTGCCGTTCACAAGACAAATGCCGCTTTGAAGGAAGTAGGTGCTCTCTAATTGAGGGTAACTTAAAATGATAAGCAAACCTCACGGTCTTTTTCCGAAAGGAAAAGTCGTGAGGTTTTTTTTATTCTCCAAAAACAAGAATCATTATGAAAAAACTACTATTAGGTATTGCTGCCGTTTGCCTGGCTGGTTTTACTTTTGCGCAGGATGCTCCGCTGTGGATGCGTCATAGTGTCATCTCTCCCGATGGGACCACCATTGCTTTTACGTATAAAGGAGACATCTATACGGTGCCGGTTGCCGGTGGACGTGCCATGCAGATAACTACCAATCCCGCATATGATACGGCTCCGGTATGGAGTCCGGACAGTAAGCGGATTGCTTTTGCTTCGGACCGTATGGGAAGCCTGGACGTCTACATTGTGGCCAAAGACGGAGGCGAACCACGACGGCTGACTACCCACTCGGGAAGCGAAACGCCGCTTGCTTTTACAGATGCCGGACATGTCTTGTTCTCTGCGGGCATCATGCCGTCTGCCGAGGCTGTTGTCTTTCCCTCTAACGGGCAGTTCAACCAGGTCTATCGAGTATCAGTGGAGGGAGGGCGCCCGACGATGATTTCGTCCATGCCTATGGAGTGCATCTCCATCAATAAGGAGGGAGCGATGTTGTATCAAGATAAGAAAGGTTACGAGGACTACTGGCGTAAACATCACGTATCGCCCATTGCCCGTGACATCTGGATGTATACTCCGGGAAAAGAACCGCAGTACCGCCAGCTGACCACTTTCGGAGGAGAAGACCGTGAACCGGTTTGGGCTCCTGATGGAAAAACATTCTACTATCTGAGTGAGGAAAACGGCTCTTTCAATATCTACCGACGTACTCCCGGAGATGCGAAGGCCGTGCAGTTGACGCACTATACCAAAAATCCGGTACGCTATCTCAGTGCCGCTACGGACGGAAGGTTGTGCTATGGATTTGATGGTGAGATTTACACCCTGCTTCCCGGTGGAGAAGCGCAAAAGGTGAACATCAGCATTGTTTCCGACAGAAACGACAAGGACATTATCCGCCAGATTAAGAGTAGCGGTGCCATGGAAATGGCAGTGTCTCCGGATGGTAAGGAAGTGGCTTTCGTTTTGCGCGGCGATGTCTACGTCACTTCAGTGGAATATAAGACTACGAAGCAGATAACGAATACTCCTTGTCAGGAACGTACCGTAGACTTTGCCCCCGATGGGCGGACACTGGTTTATGCTTCCGAACGTGGCGGGCTTTGGCAACTTTACACTTCGACGATTGTGCGTAAGAATGAAAAGCTGTTTACCTATGCCACAGAGCTGAAGGAAGAACGCTTGACAAACTCGGATGCCGCTTCTTTCCAACCCCAATACAGCCCTGACGGTAAAGAGATTGCCTTTCTCGAAAACCGCAGCACCATCCGTGTCATCAATTTGAAAACAAAGGATGTGCGTACCGTTATGGATGGCAAGTATCAATACTCTTATTCGGACGGTGACCAGTGGTTTCAGTGGAGTCCGGACAGCAAATGGATTCTTTCGGACTATATCGGTGTAGGTGGATGGAACAACAAAGATGTTGTGCTGCTGAATGCCGATGGCAAGGGTGAAATGGTGAACCTGACCGAGAGCGGATACAACGATGGCAATGCCAAATGGGTATTGGGTGGAAAAGCCATGATTTGGACCAGTGACCGTGCGGGGTATCGCAGCCACGGCAGTTGGGGAGCCGAAGACGATACTTATATCATGTTCTTTGATGCTGAAGCATACGACCGTTTTTTGATGAACAAGGAAGAAACCGCTTTACTCGAGGAAGCGGAGAAGGCAGAGAAGGAAAAAGCCGGGAAGAAAGACGAAAAGGATGCCAAGAAGAAAAAAGAGGATGCCGACAAAGATAAGGAGAAAAAGGTAGAGCCGTTAAAGTTCGACCTCGCAAACCGCTTTGACCGTATTGTACGCCTGACCGTCAACTCCTCGCATATGGCAGATGCCATGCTTTCTGCTAAAGGGGATAAACTCTATTATCTTTCTGTTTTCGAGGATGGGTACGATCTTTGGGAACACAATCTGAAAGAGAATGTTACAAAAGTTCTTTTGAAGAAAGTAGGTGCAGGCGCTTTGCAGCTTGACAAGGAAGGGAAGAATATCTTCCTTTGTGCCCGCGACGGAATGAAGAAGATAGAGATTGAAGGCAGCAAGATTTCTCCAATTGAATTTGAGGCTTTCTTCGATTACCGCCCTTATGGTGAGCGTGAATATATCTTCGACCACATCTGGCAGCAGGTAAATGATAAGTTCTATGTGGCAGACTTGCAAGGTACGGACTGGAATGGATACAAAGAAACTTATAAGCGCTTCTTGCCGTATATCAACAATAACTACGATTTTGCGGAAATGCTGAGTGAGATGCTGGGTGAATTGAACGGTTCTCATACGGGAGCGCGTTATTATGCTTCGGGCGCAGCACTTCCTACGGCTGCTTTGGGAGTGTTCTATGATGAAGCTTATGCGGGCGATGGATTGAAGATTAAAGAAATTATAGCTCAGAGTCCATTGACGAAGAAAAAGACGGATGTCAAGCCGGGCTGTATTATCGAGAAAGTGGATGGTGTTGCCATTAAGGCTGGCGCTGATTATTTCCCGTTACTCGAAGGTAAGGCAGGCCGCAAGGTGATTCTCTCGGTCTATGATCCTGTTACCGGAAAGCGGTTTGAAGAAACCTTGAAGCCCATATCTTACGGTGCCCAGAATGAGCTGTTGTATAAGCGCTGGGTGGAAAACTGCCGCAAGAAGGTGGATGAATATTCCGGCGGACGCATTGCTTATATTCACATCAAAGGTATGGATAGTCCGAGCTTCCGTAAGATTTACTCCGATTTGTTGAGCGAAAGCAGTCGTAAGAAAGAGGCTGTTGTGGTGGATACCCGCCATAACGGAGGCGGGTGGCTGCACGAACAAGTAGCGACGTTACTTAGCGGCAAGGAGTATGAACGCTTTGTGCCGCGTGGCCAGTACATCGGCAGCGATCCTTTTGACAGATGGCTGAAACCTTCGTGTATGCTGGTTTGCGAGGATAATTACAGCAATGCCCACGGTACTCCTTTTGTGTACAAGACGTTGGGTATCGGTAAGCTGATAGGTGCTCCCGTGGCAGGAACCATGACTGCTGTCTGGTGGGAAAGCCAGATCGATCCAAGTATTGTATTCGGTATTCCGCAGGTAGGTTGCATGGATATGCAGGGCAACTATCTGGAGAACCGCACGTTGCAGCCTGATATCCTGGTCTATAATGAACCGGAAGCTGTTTTGAAGGGAGAAGATGCACAGCTGAAAGCGGCGGTGGACCACTTGCTGAAGAGGTTGCCGCAAAAGAAATAGATGGATTGGACTTTATAAACAAGAGGCTGAATTCAATCTTGAATTCAGCCTCTTGTTTATAAAGTCGATGGGGTGTCTTATTTATTTTACAGTTACTTCTGACAGTTTTAACCAACCAGAATTAGTGAAGGTTCCCTTGGCAGAGATATCCAGCCCCTTAACATTGCTTCCATTGCCTTTGGTTGTATCGACTAAAGCTACTGCCCAGGTATAGGTTCCTTTTTTTACCCCGTGAAGTTTGGGAGTGAACTCATAGGAAGTGGGATAGCCTTTTATCCAGACGGATAAATCAGTATTGTTGTCCAGATAAGAGTAGACTACTTGATTGTCTTGGTTCAATAATGCGAAAGCTACTTTATACTTTTGGTTCCATTGTGGTATATTGGTTGGGCAATATCCCCAGCCTAAGTTATTCCAGCGATGTACTATCTTTATTCTTGAACCACTCTTCATTTCTTTGGGAACTACAATGGAATCGGGATATAAACGATAACCTCCTTCGGAGATGAAACGCTTAACCAAAGGATAGGCATCACGGAACCAACTCATGGTTTCGTCTCCTACACGGAAATCCATCATGTTGACATGAGCTTCCTGACCGTCTTCAAATTCTCCGATACGCACATCTTTGGCTGTTTTGTAACCGCTCGGGTCATTGTGATAAGGGTGCTTGTTCACAATCCATCCACCTTCCAGTAGAACCGGGCGTTTCATAATCCAAGGTTTCACATAGTTTCGCTCCCACTGGCCGTAATACTCTCTCATTCCGAAAGCATCATGACGTAAGGAAAAGCCTTTCTCGCAAGCGCTGTCCAACAAGCGTTTACTATCGGGATCAAAATTCTCCTCACCTGCCCAGTCTTTGCCTGCACCCATCCAACGATGGTAGTTGATAACTAAAGGTACTTTGGTGAAGTGTTTGACGTAGAGGTCTGTAATCCAATTGAACACAGCTTCCCGGTTCTTGGGGTCAATGTACTTCATAGTGTGTGCCTCACCCCATTTGCCAAGACCGTAGCCGTCTATAAATTCCACCAGGTCAGGGTCATTGTATTTTTGGGCAAATGCTTCTATGAACTTTGCATATTTCTCCTGGAAGATAGGGTCATCAGGATAGGGAGAGCGTTTTCCATTGTCTGTATAGTATTTGGCTCCTGCATCGAATACATAGGCCGGAGTGGCTTCATTTTTTCGGTCGCGGCTGTCGACAACTACACGGAAAGAGAGACGCATACCTCTGTCGAGTGCCCCTTGAATTACTTTTTTCAACTTTTCGTTGGTATCCCAGCCGTAGACTCCTTCGGCGGGATTGAAGGTACTCCAATGCGTACGGATATAGAGTGTGCGTGCATAATCGGAGATTTTCACGGTTGTTCCTTTTTCCGGTACATAGATATGGTCGTATTTCTTCCAGAAGTCATCGCTGACATTCTCATTTGCATAAACAACCCAACCACTTAAAGGGTTTCCCTGCATGGTTTTTCTGTCTGGCCAGATTTTTATATAATCAGCTTCCGTATCTACAGCCATCTTGTATATCTGGCATCCTGCTGCAAGAAACGCACCGACACCGTAAACTTCTGTCATGTCACGCGTCACTTTACGGGGGTCGGCACCGATAGGCTGTACCCAGCCAAGTTTACCGCTTGCATCTACAGCATCGGTCAGTGCCTTCCAGCCTTTTATAATGACTGGCATGAAATCGTCTTCATTCAAGAGTCCCGCATTTACGCCATAGGCCAACGCATATACAAAGAAACCGGTGGAACTGGTTTCGGGAGAAGGATAAGAAGCCGGATCCAGAAGGCTGGCATGCCAATAACCGTCTTCGTTCTGCAATCCGGCGATACGTGTGCATAACCGGATAAACAGTTCTTCGTAATAAGCGCGTTCCATCAAGCCTTTGGGCAACTCCTGCAATACTTCTGCCAGACCGGCCAGTACCCAGGCATTTCCACGTCCCCAGAACACCTTTTTGCCATTGGCTTCTTTTTTACCGAAATAATGCCAATCGCGGTAGAAAAGGTTCTCTTCCTTATCGAATAGGTATTCGTAGGTAGCCCGGTATTCATTGTCCATGAATTGGAGGTATTTCCGGTTGTTGGTTTCACGGTATAGCTTGGCATAAACCGGGGGGGCCATAAACAAGGCATCACACCAGGTCCAGCGTTCTAGGGTTTTGTTGTCACCATACTCCAGTTTGAATGTACCGTTGGATGGATGGTTGACAATCCATTCCGTACGTGCCAGGGTAGGAGCCAGTATTTCCTCTTTTTTATATTTACGGTATAAGTCAATGAATGATTGGGAAACGGTTATATCGTCTGCATGGTACAACCGCTGATGGGGTTGCCAGCAGTTTCGTCTTCCTATTTTATAGAGCCATTGATAGTAGGTGCTGTCATTGTACTCCTCTTCTGCCAGTTTAGCCCAATCTACCATACCTACATAAAGTGCTCCATTGGTCCAATCCAGGTCGTGGTGTTCGTGGGCAGTGTTAGGATTGGAAATTTGCCAGTCTGCCACTTGCTTCATTTTCTCTTTTACTTCCTTTTTGCTGAATGGCACTTGTGCCATGATTGCCATACTGATAAACAGAAAGGCTGCTGCTGTTAATTGTCTGTGTATCTTCATGATTGTTTATTGATAAAATTAAGGGAATTGCCTTTGTTCTCAATGGACGCGGACAATTCCCTTTATGAGAATCTTGAAAACTATCTTTTTACCTTTATTCGTGTTTTATTTTGTCTTTGTGCTGTTAATATCCTTCGTTTTGCGGGAATTCTGCACCCGTATTTGAATCGATTATGCTCTGAGGAATCGGCCATAATGTGTGGTAATCACGCATAACGGGCCCCGATTCTGTATTGTATTTGCGGGTACGCTCCAATAATTTGCCGGTACGGCATAAGGTAAAGCGGCGTGATTCTTCACCTACCAACTCGCGGATACGTTCGTCCAGCAAGAAGTCCATGGTCATTTCACTGTCCGTAATTTCAGGAGCATGTGCGCGACGGCGTACAACATTGATTGCTTCGCGGGCACCTGAAATATCGTTCAACCCCAACCTTGCTTCGCAGAGTAAGAGATAAGTCTCGGACAAACGGAACTTCATGCGGTCACGGTAGGAACCGGTCAAAGAAAGGTTTTCGGAACGGCCATAGAAGAATTTTGTCAGAGCCGGATAAAGACGGAAGGTGGTAAACCATGTTTCGTCTGTAATCGTGGCTTTTTTACCATAAAGGTCGGGCATGTTCTCGTTGTTGTAATACCAGTTACGTTTGATGTTGTATTCGGAATTACGAATGTCTTCTTCATCAAAGAAACCGGTATCTTCTCCAATCCACCATTTCATTGGTACCAATTGCGACAAGCCGCGGCCACCCAGTGAGTCTGCCAAAACAAAACCGGTAATTTCGAAGTATTTGGGTTCCCAGGCACGGCGTGTCCAGTCATCGGAATTTGTACCGCCACCAGTAGTGTTATATTCAAACTGCATGACCCAAATGCTTTCCATATTGCCGGATGTGCGATTTTGATTGTTTTCAACGAATAGGTCGGAGAACACATCGCCGTTTGCTTTTGCCTTTTCACCGAAGCGGTCTTCCATCAAGTGGAAATATCCGCTGTTGATGACATTCTCTGCGGCAGTTTCAGCCTTTGCATAATCACCCTGCATCAAGTAAACCTCACTTAGTAAGTGTTCTGCCGCCCATTTGGTCAGCTTGCCGACTTTTACGGCATCAGGGTCAGTAGGCAGGTTCTCGACAGCAAACTGAAGGTCTTCTACCATGTGGGCAATAACCTCTTCCTTCGGTGTACGGGTAAAATCGATTCTGAACTGATCTTGAATCTTGTCTACATAAGGAACGTCTCCATACAGATAAACCAATGTACGGTATGCATAGGCGCGGAAAAAACGTGATTCTGCCTGATAGAGCGCCTTGTCTGTGCTATTATCCCAGTTCGTGTTTATTTCCGAGTATTTCAACATCTCATTGGCTCCTGCAATCAGACTATAAGCCCAGTTCCAGTAGGAGCCTACAATACCGGTATTTGGAGTTAATGTCAAGAAACCGAACGGTTGGATAGAACCGTCTTTGGTACCCATGGTAGCAAGGTCAGTGGCAATCTGCAATGCTTCGTAAGGGCAAGCGGCATTGTGCATGAAGGCACCGTTTTCACCCCAAGTGTTGTATTCAGAGCGTGCTTCGGCATAAAGTCCGGTAGAACCTACTTCGAAACCATAGGAACTTGTATATGTGTTGTCCGGAGCTAGTTCACTTTTCAGTTTCTCATCCAGAAAGTCAGAGCAACCGGTAGCAGACAGAGCTACTAACAGAGCTAGAGTTGCTTTTGATATATAATTTTTCATTGTATATATATTTAAGTAAGTTTAGAATGATAAGTTCAGTCCAAGTACGTAGGAACGTGCAGTCGGGTAAGAGGCAAACCAACTGTTGTCATAGTTCAATACGCTGCGTATGTCACAGAATGTATAAGGATTCTCCACACTGATATTGACTCCCAAACCGCTCAGTCCCAATTTCTTTACAAAATTCTTTTCAAAATTGTATCCTAAAGTGATATTCTTTATTTGGATGTATGTAAAGTCTTTGTAATAGCTGTGTCCGTCGAAGTTGTTATATGCTGGAGAAGCATATTTGGAATTGGTGTGTTCCGGTGTCCAGTAATCGGCATTATGCAGATAGTTGTATAAGTTGTAACTCCAACTTCCGATATTGGCTTCGTTCAACTCACGTGTAACTTTGAAGGTTCCATTCAGTAGGAATGACAAGTAAAAGTTCTTGTAAGTCAATGTATTGCTCATAGACATGAGGAAGCTTGGATTCTTTGAACCGATGATAACTTTGTCATTGGAGTCAATATAACCGTTTCCGTCTGCATCTTTCACTTTGGCAGAACCTGGTTTGGCACCTTTTTGGATCTCTTTTTCTGTACCGTCTGCTGCGGTATAGGTGAATTTGTCACCTTCCTGCCAGATGCCGTCGACGTCATAGTCGTAGTAAACTCGCAAGGGTTTGCCGATGAACCATTTATTGGTGATATCATCTTTTTTGTCACCACGTAGGTCTACAATCTTGTCACGGTTCAGTGAAAAGATGATTCCGGTGCTCCATTCGAAGTCCTTATTACGTATGTTGACGGTGTTCAAGGTAAATTCAACACCTTTATTGCGTGTTTTACCCACATTATCCCAAATGGTTTTATAGCCGTTCATGATAGGAACAGTACGTTTCATCAGCAAGTCTTTTGTGTTGGCGACATACATTTCAATGTTACCGTTGATACGGCCGTTGAAGAATGAATAGTCGATACCGACGTTGAATGTTTGGGTTGTTTCCCACTTTAGATTCGGATTTCCGACACCGTCGTTGGCCAGATAAGCACCGTTGACACCTGCTCCACCGTCACCCCAGATATAGTTTGTGAGGTGCAGACGGTCCAATGTCTGATAGGGGTTGATGGCTTGGTTACCGTTAGAACCATAAGATACGCGGAGCTTCAATTGGTCCAGCCAGTTTTGTGCATTTTCCATAAAACTTTCGGAAGCAATGTTCCATGCAGCAGCCACTGACGGGAAGAATGCATACTTGTTGTTTGCACCGAAGGCAGAATAGCCGTCGGAACGTCCGGTCAGGGTCAACATATATTTTCCTGCATATGAATAATTCAAGCGAAGCATATAAGACAGCATCGAGGTTTCTGATAAACCAGAACTTACGGTTTTATTCTTTTCACCTGCATTGATGTTATGATAACTGGAATCATCGTTTACAAAACTTTCGGCACTTGACTTGGAAGTCTTTTTCTGAGTTTGTTGTACACTGAACAAACCTGTAGCGTCGAAACGGTGCTTGCCAAATTCACGATTATATTTGAGCAGATTTTCCCAAGTGTAATCCCAGTAGTGTTCATTGTTGATGCTGGCTTTTCCGCTGGCTGTTCTACCGTCTTTGGTGTCACGGCCATAGTATGTGCCGGTAAAGTCGCTACGATAGTTGTAACCAAAGGTTGTACGGGCTGAAAGACCTTTTACCGGCAACAGAATGTCAGCATAGGTGTTGATGAAGAAGTTACGTCTTGTTTGATCTTGGTCGGCATTGACATTGGCCATCGGGTTAATAATCAGGGATTGGTCCATAGGTTCTTCATAATACTTGCCGTTTTCATCTTTGTAGATACCATAAGGACTTTGCTTTACAGCATGTTCAATATTCGGGGTTATACCACCGCCATCTCTTTGAATAAATTGGGTCTGTATACCAATAGTCAGCCATTTGTTTAATACTTGTGTGACATTCAAATTGATATTGTAACGTTTCATAGCAGAATTGTAGACTACACCTTCTTGATCCAGATAGGAAACTGCCCCCATATAAGTGGTGCTTTCAGTACCTCCGGAAATGCCTACTTGATGTTCCATGGTAAATGCATTGCGGAAAATATAGTCCTGCCAGTCGTTTGTAACGCCTTTCTTGTAATTTATAAGTTCGCTGGCACTCAGAATATTCTCAGGAGCCAATTGGTCTCCGCTCCATCCATCTTTCAGGCGTGCAATGTCTTGTTTAAATGTGATGTATTCGTCTGGAGTCATCACATCAATAGTCTGTTGGGGTTGCGACATTCTGAACTGCCCTTTGTATGTAACTTGGGGTGCACCTTTCTTGCCTTTCTTTGATTGAATCAAGATAACACCATTGGAACCGCGTGAGCCGTAGATAGCTGCTGCGGAAGCATCTTTTAAGACACTAAGGCTTTCGATGATGTTTGGGTCAATATCACTCAAAGAACCATTGTAAGGAATACCGTCCAATACGATGAGCGGTGCATTGTCGGCACTTAATGAGTTTTCACCACGTACACGGAGGGTTTGGTCTGCTCCCGGTTTCGCATCACCAGTAGTTACGCTTAAGCCCGGGATTTGTCCTGCAAGACGGTCCATCAAGTTACTGCTATTTATCATGTTCAGCTTCTTCTGGTCTACTGATACCAGACCTCCAGTCAGGTCGGACTTACGTTGTGTGCCATAGCCGATTACCACGACTTCTGCCAGTGTTTTACTGTCTTCCACTAACTTTACGGTACTGTTTCTACCAACTTTTACAGTCTGTGTCACATAACCGATATAGGAAATTTTGAGATTACTCCCTGCCGGTGCGTTGATCGTGTATTTTCCGTCAAGATCTGTGATGACACCAGTATTGGTTCCTTCCACCATGACATTTGCTCCGATAATTGG
Organism: Bacteroides sp. AR20; assembly: GCF_964250605.1. Taxonomy (NCBI): domain Bacteria; kingdom Pseudomonadati; phylum Bacteroidota; class Bacteroidia; order Bacteroidales; family Bacteroidaceae; genus Bacteroides; species Bacteroides sp. AR20. The sequence goes on from NZ_CAXUGK010000006.1 coordinate 118,095, forward strand.
TTCACCACTTTCGTCAATTACTGTACCAGAGATGTTCTGTGGTTGCCCGGATATTGCCTTGTTATTCTTTCCGGTATATAAAATAATGTGTGTTGCGTCGATTTCAAATTTAACATTGGTCCCTTTCAATAAGGCTGCTATTGTCTTATTAATAGTTGCATTCTTAACATTTAGGCTGACTTTCTGTTTGATGTCTATTTGCTGCGATTCATAGAAGAAAGTGTATCCGCTTTGCTTTTCCACTTTTGGCATAGCCTCTGATAATGGGATATTTGTGAACTTCAGTGTGATCAGTTTCTCTTTCTTTTGTGCAGAAACCGGGGCACATAGAAGTACCAGTATAAGAATGATGAGTTGTTTTCTTATATCCATAATTGTCTTAAATTTAAAGATTAATGTAGGTGTTTACATTGTGTTAAAATAAGCCCATTTTTATTTATTTTCCACTATTTGGTCTATATACGCAAATCTCTGTATTATAGTGCATTTTAGCAAATTTTCAGTCTCAATAATTTGCATCGTTTTCCGATAATCTCTATTTTTGTATGCAAATCGTATGCACATATATTTGCATACAGACCAAGTAAAGAACCATCAAAAACGGCAGATTATGTACAAGTATTCAAAGGATGGAATTTCGGTGCTGTCGGTACTGGACGCACGCAGGGCGAAGAAAAGCGGCTTGTTCCCCGTGAAGATACAAGTCATACACAACCGCAGGCAGAAATACTATTCCACGGGGCAGGAGCTGTCAAAGGAGGATTGGGCGAACCTTGCGGAAAGCAAGAGCCGCAGGCTCACGGAGGCACGCTCGAACATAGAGAACAGCTTCTCAATCATCAAGGGGCAGGTGGAGGCACTCGCCGAACGTGGAGATTTCGCGTTTGACCTTTTGAGTGTCCGGCTGGGCAGATGCTCCACCGCGACAGTGAACGCCGCGATAAAGGCGAAGACGGAAGAGTTGAAACGTAACGGGCAGGCGGGTACGTACCGCAGCTATCATGCACTGCTGACGGCGGTGGAGGAGTTTGCAGGGAAAGACATTCCGTTTTCTGCCGTCACGGTGGACTGGCTGAACCGCTGCGGTAGATTCTGGACGGGCCAAAAGAAAAGCAAGTCCACGCTCAGCGTCTATTTCAAGATGCTCAAGGCGATAATGAACCGGGCAAAGGCGGACGGCATAATAAAGGAGGCGCACTTCCCGTTCGGCAGGAACAGGTTCGAGATACCCTCAGCCGAAGGCAGGAAGCTGGCACTCACGCTGGAACAGATAAAGAGGCTCGTCACCTATACCGACGGGAGGGAGGAAACCGAGCTTTACCGGGATATGTGGTTCTTCTCCTACCTCTGCAACGGCATCAACTTCCGGGACATGCTCTATCTTACTTACGGAAACATCGTGGACGGTGAAATCTGTTTTGTCAGGGCAAAGACGATGAATACTTCCAAGCAAGTGCGTACCATACGTGCGGTGCTCACCCCCGAGATGCGGAAAATCATGGACCGCTGGGGCAACCCCGACGACGGAAACCCCGGCACGCTCATCTTCAAGTTCGCCACGGGGAAGGAGGACGGCTTCGCCACCAAGCACCTTGTCGATACGGTCATACAGAAATGCAACAAGGTATTGGGCAGGATAGCCGAGGCGGTGGGTCTGCCCCCCGTGACCACGTATTCGGCCCGGCACTCGTTCGCCACCGTGCTCAAGCGCAGCGGGACGAACATCTCCTACATATCCGAAAGTCTGGGGCACTCCAACCTTGCCATAACGGAGAACTACCTTGCCAGTTTCGAGCGGGACGAACGGATGAGGAACGCGCAGTTACTTACCAAATTCGACTGACCATGCCAAGAAAGAAGACCAGAGAGATAAAGATACGGCACCTCAAATGTTTCGGTGCCATATGGGAGGAGCTTTCCGGACATCCCGGGCTTGCCGGATATGAGATAACGGAGGCCGTGATACGCGTGCAGGAGCGGGTACGGCCCACCATAAACAATGTGGAGGCGGTCATCGAACGCATAAGGTTCAGCCACGCCACCCGCAAGTACAAATACCCCGTCATCCTCGGCAGGGAGATGATAGGCCAGAGCGTACTGGCAAAGATGGCGGGCGTGAGCCGCCAGACCATAGCCCGGTGGGAGGAGCTGGGCTTCATATCGCGCTCCGACATCGGGATACCGGGAGAGAAATATTTCGTAATAGAAGAAGTCATTTCCCAACTCGGAAAGTTAAAGGGTGTGAAATAATAGTACATTCCGAATCACTTGACATATGTGTGCAAAACGGTGCCATTGGAGGATTATATCCGCCTATTGCACCGTTTCCCTTTTTACCCGCCCCACGCAGTGTCACCAAAAGTCATGAAACGTCCGTAAAAGTCATATCCGTGTTAAGTTATTTGCGGTTCGATATTCGCTTTCCTTTATTCTTTCTTTGCGCCACAACCGGTTGGAACGGCTGTGACGACAGCCATAGTACAAACACCCAAAAAGAAAGGAAGAAAATGAACCAGATCATTCTTACCACGCCCGAGGAACTCCGGGCAATCGTGAGCGAGAGCGTCTCGCAGACACTGGCAGGGCTCACCCTGCCGAAGGACGAACCCGACAACCTCACGCCGGATGCGGCTGTGGGGGTACTCGAACAGCACGGGTTCCTGATTTCGAAGGCCCGCCTCTACAAGCTGACCGCCAAGGGGAACGTGCCGTTCCGCAAGTACGGAAACAAACTGCTGTTCTCCCGCAGGGAGCTGCTCGTATGGGCCGAAAGCCTCGCAAGACGTGTGAACGACAAGGGCGAGACGGCACTCGCCATCGCCAGAAGCGCAAACCGAAAACTCCGCAGCCATGGAAAGTAACGAGCGCATGGAAGAAGTGACCCGTGAGAACGCCATCATCATCTGGCAGGCCTCACGGCTGAGCATCGGCATGAAATGTGAGAAGGCTCCCGAGATACTGAAGGCGAACGGCACTGTCGTCGGCACGCTGGGCAATTTCAGCGCGTCCATCGGCAAGGCGAAAAGCAAGAAGACGTTCAACGTCTCTGCCATCGTCGCGGCGGCGTTGAAGAACGGCACGGTACTGCTGTACTCGGCGGAACTGCCCAAGGACAAGCGGAAAATCCTCTACGTTGATACCGAACAGAGCCCGTACCATTGTCTCAAGGTGATGGAACGCATCCTGCGCATGGCAGACCTGCCGACCGACCGGGACAGCGAGCACCTCGAATTTCTCGCCCTGCGCAAGTACACCCCGAAAGAACGCATCGCGGCTGTGGAGCAGGCCATCTACAATATCCCGGAACTGGGACTTGTCGTGATAGACGGCATCCGCGACATGGTGTACGACATCAACAGCCCCGGCGAATCCACGCGCATCATCTCCAAGCTGATGCAGTGGACGGACGACCGCCAGATACACATCCACACGATACTGCACCAGAACAAGGGCGACGAGAACGCACGCGGGCACATCGGCACGGAACTGAACAACAAGGCCGAGACGGTGCTGCTGGTGGAGAAGGACAAGGGCGACGCCGACACCAGCCGGGTGTCGGCCATGCACATCCGGGCGATGGACTTCGAGCCGTTCGCCTTCCGCATCAATGACAGGGCACTTCCCGAACTGGTGGAGAACTATGCCCCGCAGGAGAGGAAAGCCGGAAGACCGCAGCAGGAGCCGTTCGACGCGTACAGGCACATCACGGAGCAACAGCACCGCATCGCGCTGGAGGCGGCATTCGCACTGAAAAGCGAATACGGCTACAAGGAGCTGGAGGACGCGCTGATAAATGCCTATGCCGCCGTCGGCGTGAAGTTGAACCACCACAAGGCGGTATCACTCATCACCACGCTGCGCAACAAGCGGATGATAGTGCAGGAGAACGGCAGGAAATACACCTTCATGCCCGACTTCCACTATTAGCCCGGCTGCGGAAAAACGCTTCACTTTATTCACGGTGCCTATATATAAGGGAAAAGCGAAGCGGTGAGCGGACATCACGCAACCGCTTCACTTAATATCCGTATCCTATATATACGAGCATTTAAGTGAAGCCATGTATATGCCGTACCTTATATAAGAAGGTGCGGGCGAAAAACAAAAACAGTCATTCATTCAAACACTCAAACGTATGGACATTCAGACAGCGAAACAAATCGGCATAGCCGAATACCTGCACAGTCTGGGGTACTCGCCCGTAAGACGGCAGGGCGGCAACCTATGGTACAAGTCACCGCTGAGGGAGGAAACCGAGGCCTCGTTCAAGGTGAACACCGAACGTAATCTCTGGTACGACTTTGCCACCGGGAAAGGCGGCAACATCATCGCACTGGCGGCGGAACTCTACGCATCCGACCATGTGCCCTACCTTCTGGAAATGATAGCAAGGCAGGCACCGCACGTGCGCCCCGTCTCCTTCTCTTTTGGCGGGCAGACATTATCACAACCAAGCTTCCGGCAGTTGGAAGTAATGCCGCTTTCTTCCCCCGCCTTATTCTCCTATCTGCGGGAAAGGGGGATAAATACGGAACTGGCAAAAAGAGAATGCAGGGAGGTGCACTATCTGACCGACGGCAAACCCTACTTTGCCGTCGGTTTTCCCAACCGTTCGGGAGGCTACGAGATACGCAACAAGTTCTTCAAGGGCTGCATAGCCCCGAAAGACATCACCCACATACGGCAAACGGAACCGGGGGAAACCTGCTGCCTCTTCGAAGGTTTCATGGACTACCTCTCCTTCCTCACGCTGCGGCAGGAGAGGCATCCCGACCGCCCCGCCCTTGGCGGACAGGACCATATCGTGCTGAACTCGGTTTCCAACTTTTCCAAAGCCCTGCGGCCGTTGGGGGATTATGAGCGGATACACTGCTTCCTTGACAACGACCGCGCCGGGCTGGAAGCCCTGCGCGAAATCCAAAGAGAGTACGGTTCGCGTGTCCGCGACGCATCATATGTGTACAGCGGGTACAAGGACCTGAACGACTACCTGAACGGAAAAAAATTGTCACAGCAGGCGAACCCGGTACAGCAGACAAAGCAAGTACAGTGGGTGCAGCAGCCGGGCAAGAAAAAGGGGAAGGGCATCGGAATGTAACCGCACGTATCCCGCAGGCTTTTTGTACAGTGAAAAGCCATAGCTCAATAGGGCGTTTTTAGCTGCGCTTGCGCTGCGTGAAGAAAACGCCCTATTGAGGCGAGGGGCCGGCCCCTCTGCACACCCCGTTCGCCGTGAGGCATATCCGCACGGCAGGCGGAATTGTCAAACCTAAAAAGACTTTACAATGGGATATTTCTCACTCGATTTCAGAAAAGCGAAGGGGGCATCCGACAGCCGGATGTCCGACCATATCGAGCGCAGGGTGATAGCACCGAACGTCGATCCCATGCGCACGCACCTGAACCGCGAGCTCGTCCGGATGCCCGAAGGCATCAGGGAGCGTGACGACGCGATTGCCGCCCGCATCAGCAGTGCGGGCATCAGAAGGAAAATCACCCACGACCAGGTACGCGCCATCCGTGTCATGCTCTCAGGAACACATGAGGACATGATGGAAATAGAGAAAGCCGGAAGACTGGACGACTGGTGCCGGGACAGCATGGACTGGCTGTACAGGACCTTCGGGCGGGAGAACGTGGTCTCGGCGGTGCTGCACATGGACGAGCACACGCCGCACATACACGCCACGCTCGTACCGATAGTGACGGGAGAGCGCAGGAAGGCGGGGCAGAAGAAGCCGCAGGAGGGAGGGCGAACCTACCGCAAGAAGGCGAATGCCGCCCGGCTGTGTGCCGACGACGTGCTGAACCGCACCAGACTGATTGCCTACCACGACGACTATGCCAGAGTCATGGTGAAATACGGCCTGCAACGCGGGATAAGAGGTTCGGAAGCCCGGCATGTCTCCACCGCCCAGTATTACCGCGATTTGAGGCGGCAGACGGACGAACTGGAAGAGAACGTGCGACAACTCCAAGCCGAGCAGGAAGAGGCGGAAAAACGGCTGGAAACGGCCAGAAAGGAAATCAACACGCAAAAGCTGGAGGCGGTCAAGATGGAAGCAAAGACTGCCATCATAGCGAAGATGGGTTCTCTTTTGGGCAGTGGGAAAATCAAGGAGCTGGAGGCGGACAACCGCAGCTTGCAAAACGAAATAGCCGCCCGTGAAGAGAGCATAGAGGACTTGCAGGCCAGTCTGCAACGGCAGCGGGCACAGTACGGCAGGGAACTTGCCACGGTGCAGACCGACTACATCCAAAAACTGGAAAGGGAAAAGGAGCGGACGGCATATCTGCAAAAATGGACGGAGCGTGCGTGCGGCTGGTTCCCTCTTTTCGCCGACGCGATGCGCATGGAGAGGTACTGCCGTTCGGCAGGCTTCACGCCCGAGCAGACGGACCGGCTTTTCACGTTCCAGCCGTTGGAGTACAGCGGGAACCTTTACTCCGAGGAACACAAGAGAGCCCTCTCCGTGACGGGTGCCACCGCACAGATGGGAATAGAGCAGGGAGAGAGAGGGAAACGCTTTGTCCTGCGCATCAACGGGAAGAACATCCTCGACTGGTTCAGGGAGCAGTTCGAGAGGCTGCTCCGACGGATACGACCAACGATACAGCAACCGCAACGGAAAAACAAGGGATTCAAACTGTAATGATTATAAATACTTATGTGCCAACATAAAAAATGCAGGAAATATTATTGCGCTTTCTGCATTTTTCATATTTTTGCATTTGAAGAGAGGAAACTCTCTTCAAGACATTTTAGAATTTGAAGAAGCGTTATGCTTATCTTGTGGTTGGGAACCTAGGAAATTCGCAATTGTACACAAGGATAGCATAGTGGTTCTCACGCATATAGCGTGGGCTGCTATAACCATATCCGTGTACAAGGTTTTCCTAGGACCTCCAACCAGAACGTGGCATTGCAGTTCCACGCTTTGTGTTTAATAGAAAACCTTGAGGAGCTGAAAGGTGTACTTAAAAATTAGTTGTATTATGAAAAAAACTTATTTTTTATTTTTGTTGGGATTAATGTCTATTATGGCTTTCGGTTTTAGTGCATGTTCCGATGATGACGAAAAAGGCCCCGAATCTTCATCCGCCTTAATAGGTACTTGGGAAAGAATATCTTGCACTTATCAGTATAAGGAAAACGGAGAGATCGTAGATGAAGGCAAAGATGAAGGTAATGATTTGGTTGGTTTTAAATTGGTTTTCAAAGAAGATGGAACATGTAAGAGTGCTGAATACCATACAGACAAATGGGATTGGTTCGATGAAGGTAAATGGAGTTATAGTAATGGAATAATTACAATAACCGACAACAACGAATCAGAATCGATAAAAGTAAAAACATTAACAGACTCTCAATTAATAATCGAAACAACGGATAAATACACAGAAGACGGAATCTTTTATGAAGATTATGAACTCACAGAGTATCGCAAAATCTAATAGGGATTCATCTATATTTACATCAAGCGATAAGTTTTGTAATTTAACAAATAAAACTCTTCAGGAACCTGAAAGTTATTGGAATATCACAATGAAATATTAAATTCAAAAAGTATGAAACTGAAAAAAATATCTATTTTATTCATACTGTTGCCATTATGCATATTCTTTACAGCTTGCAGCAAAGAGAATGACAACGCCCCGAAACAATCTGAGAACATTATCGATTTTGAGCAGGGAAATATGAATTTTACAGAAGGAGCAGGCGAACAGACATTTTCCTTTACGACAAACACTGCATGGGTAGTAAGCGTAGCTTCCACACGGAACGGGGGAGCCCCCTGGTGCACCGTTGCCCCTACAAGCGGGAATGCAGGTAGCCACACCATAAAGGTCACCACAACTCCAAACGAAACCTATGACGACCGCAGTGTGACAGTCACTTTAAAGGCGGGTACGGAAGTCAAAAGCTTTGTGGTTTCCCAAAAACAGAAGGACGCCCTCCTGCTTACCAATGACAAGTTTGAGGTGGACCAAGCGGGAGGAACTGTCACAGTAGAAGTGAAATCCAATGTCAGCTATACCGCAACTATTGGTGAGGAATGCAAAGACTGGATAAAAGAGAGCAACAGTACCCGGGCATTGTCCACCACGACAAAAAGTTACACTGTTGCCATGAACGAAGACGGTAAAAAACGTGAGGGAAGCATAATCTTTTCAGACGGTTCCTTAACGGAAACGGTACATATCTACCAAGCCGGTGGTTCCATAATCCTTTTGAGCCAGAACGACTGTCATGTAAGCGCTTCAGGGGAAGAGATTACGGTGGAACTGAGGAGCAATTGTGATTATGAGGTCGTCATGCCTTCTGTAGATTGGATAAAGGAAACCATGACACGCGGCATGTCCAGCCACACACTGCATTATACTGTTGCACCCAATGATTCTTATGACGGTAGGAAAGCAGAAATCATATACCGTGACAAGTCCGATAGCAACATAGCTGACACGCTGACTGTCATGCAAGCGCAGAAAGATGCCATCATCATCTCAGAGAAAGAGGTGAAAGTCGGCAGTGAAGGGGGCATAGTTGAAGTGAAAATTGATGCGAATGTGGATTTTGAGATGCAGCTTCCGGATATAGAGTGGATAAGCGAGAGTTCCACCCGTGGATTGTCAACGCATAAAAAGTATTTGAAGATAGCTGAGAATACGGGTGAAACTTCGCGAACAGCAGAAGTTGTTTTCAAGAATACCACCAGCGGGATTGAAGAGGCTTTGACCATCAGCCAGTCCGCTAAGGGAAAGAGGGTGAAGGTTCATGTAGAAAAGGCGGGCACATTGTCTGACTATATTGCAGAATCAGAAAAACTGAATGTTGAGGAACTGGAAGTTTCCGGGAACTTAGGAGGAAAGGACATTGCATTTATCCGTGAAATGGCGGGAACATATAATCACGCCAACACGGAGGGGAAATTGGTTTATTTGGATATGACCGAGGCGAATATCGTAGCGGATGGAGAATATTATCTCCGCAGCTCATCAGGAAAGGAGTATTTGCCAACAGAGAACACCATTGGTGAACGTATGTTTACCAGCCGCGGTTTACAGACGATATTACTGCCTAAAAGTGTCACATCAATAGATGACAATGCTTTTTTCTCATGTCATTCTCTTAACAAAGTGGTTATCTATGATAATAGTGTGAAAACGATAGGAATGGCAGCTTTCGAGTATTGTTCCAGTCTTGCTGACATTATCCTACCAGAAGGTGTGACAACAATAGCGCGCAGTGCTTTTTGGGGTTGTTCCAGTCTTTCCCGTATTGATTTGCCAGAAGGTGTAACAACAATAGGACACAGTGCCTTTTATGGCTGTGAGAAATTGTCAAGTGTCAAGTTGCCCAATAGCCTGACCACCATTGAGGGATTCGCTTTCAGTGGCTGCAATGGACTTACCATTACTATTCCGGACAATGTGGAATCAATGAGCATGCTGACTTTTTCCGACTGTACCGGACTTGATATAACCATACCGGGGCGTTTTTTGACTAAAATAGAAAATCCGATAGGTTCTGACTGCAAAGATGTTCGCGTGACCATCGCAGAAGGAACTACGGTTATTGAAGAATATGCATTTCAGAAACGCCCGGGTATTGTCAGCGTCACGATTCCTGAAAGTGTGACATCGATAGGACATGCGGCTTTTTGGCAGTGCTCGGGACTGACCGATATCATCATTCCCAGCAGTGTAACTGAAATAGGCGATGACGCTTTTAGCGAGTGTACAAATCTTACCAATGTCACACTGCCTGATGGTCTAACTTCCATAGGGGAAGGTGTATTCTATAATTGTACCAAGCTCTCGGAAATAAATATACCGAAAAAAATCACAGCAATAAACAATGCTACATTTAGTGGTTGTGTTTCATTGCGTAACATGATTATTCCCGACAATATCCAGTCAATAGGAGTTCGTGCATTCGAGTATTGCTCCCATCTTACAATAACAATACCCGAAACTGTCACTTCAATAGGCAGCCAGGCTTTCAGGAACAATGCAGACCTTACCATCGCCATGTCCGGAAATCTTTTGGATAATGCTCTTTTCTCTGATTGTGAAAATCTAAGAATAACGTTGTCTGACGGGTCAACGTTTATCAAAGAAAGTGCATTGACCAACTGTAGCGGACTAATAGAGATCCATATTCCCAATAGCGTCTCTTCAATAGGAGCCAATGCATTCCACAATTGTACCAATCTGAAAAATATCATTATTCCTAATAAGGTGACTTCTATCGAGGAAAGAACGTTTATTGACTGCAAGGAACTTGTCAGTGTTGTTATTCCCAATAGTGTGAAATCAATCGGTACCGAGGCTTTTAATGGATGTTCAGCTTTGAAAAGCATTGTTCTTCCCGAAGGAATGACATTGATTAAGAAATGGACTTTTGCCGACTGTAGCTCCCTTGTGGATGTTACTTTGCCGAGCACAATGACCACACTGGAGTACGGTGCTTTTGAGAATTGCACCTCCCTTCGCAGTGTGACCATTCCTAATAGTGTAAATACAGTCGACGCTCCATTTTACGGTTGTTCCAGCCTTTCCGACATCAAAGTACCTGACTATCTGTATGAAACCTCCATTTTTAGTGGAACCGGTATTACCGATATCACTGTTCCGGAAGGTACAACGGTAGTCGGCAGTTTTGCAGACTGCACCAAGCTTGTTAGTATTACATTCCCGGAAGGAATCAAGGCACTTACCGACTTTTCCGGTTGCAGTAGCCTTAGAGCCATAGATATTCCGGACGGAGTGTCGGTCATCGGTCCAGGATTGTTCGAGCATTGTACTAAGCTCACCAAGGTTACCATTCCCAATAGTGTTGTTTCATTAGGATGGTTTGCTTTTCATGAATGCAGTTCTTTAACCCGCATTGTCATCCCTAATCATGTTGCGACAATAAGTGAATTTGCGTTTGCCGACTGCTCTCTTCTCACCAATGTCACATTAGGCAGTGGGGTGACTTCGATAGAAGGTTCTGCATTCCATAATACACCAATAAGACAATTGCGATGCTATGCCGTTGTTCCTCCTAAGTTGCCTGGGGTGGTTAATGGTTCTTTCAGTGCAGATTTGATAAAAGGGGCTACGCTGTATGTTCCTGCCGGAACTGGTATGGCCTATGCTGAATCAGACTGGAAGATATATTTTGAGAATATTGTTGAGATGGAAGAGTAAGCGAACACATGAAAGAAGGTGTGTCGTAATGCACGATGCACCTTCTTTGTGCGTAAAAAAAGAGGTGGGCAATTTTGACACACCTCCTTTGAATTTCTATATCTAAAAGCAAAAAAACAATATCGGGATGATACACTCTAAAAACAGCCCGCTAATTATTACAAAATGATACTGCGTACCCGACTGGTCGGTGCGGTTCTCCCATTATGCGAACAAATTCCGGTAACAAAATGACAAAACGGACACCCCACCGAAGAACAACATTTTTTTCTTTTTTCCTAAACACCTATCAGTAAAGAATAGAGTATTTGTCAAGGGCGAAGGGTAAAATACCGTATGAGCGAAACGAACACAGGAGATTTTGTACCCGGAGAGTGAAACGTTCTCTTACAAATATTTGTTTCTATTTTCTTCTAAACACGCTATGTGTATGCAAATTATATGTTGTATTAATTATATTTTATGTTTGCAAAATCGTTAAAGTTTTGAAAATAAAATAGTTATAAATACAGAAGTAATTTTGATATATTAACTTTTCGTTAATTATTAAATAATGTGCATTTCTCATTTGTTTGTTTGGCATAAGTTTTTAATTTTGTTACTGTTTCATTTTACTTTTTGTTTTGTGTCTGCAAACGAAATTGTCAACTCATTCTCTTCGTTAAAGGTATATTTCATAGGTTGGATGCGTGCCATGATGCGGAGTATTTCGTCCAGCGGTTCGCTACGCAACGTAAACGTATAGAAATATTTATTGGATAATGTAGGATCCACGTCTATCTTTATCCGATACCATTTAGAAAGCAGTTTGCAAATGTCTCCCAATGAACGGTTTCTGAATACGAGTTGTGTATTTGCCCACGAAGAGGCAAAATGTACATCATCTTTTTCTACCTTAAGTGTAAGGGTTTTCCGATTAAAAGTAGCTGTTTCGCCCGGTTTGAGGAAACGGTTCTCTGTCTCGGTTTCCAAAGAGACGGACCCTTCTACCAAACTCACCAATGTATTTTCCGAACCGGGGAATGCATCGACATTGAATTTGGTTCCGTGAACTACGATACGCATACCTTCTGTCTGCACAATAAAAGGTTTGTCAGCATCGTGTGCTACATCGAAGTAAGCTTCACCAGTTACATTTACGATACGCTCATCCTTATTCATTTGTGATCCGTATTGCAAAGAGGTCTCTGTATGCATCCATACTTCGCTTCCGTCAGGAAGGAGAACCTTAGACTTACCCGACAAATTAGAGTATAACTGCGGCATGGCTTCAGGCTGTCCGTTAAGGAATCCTATGTAGAATGAGCAACCGATGGCAACAGCTATACATGCAGCTACTGCGTAGCGGTATATCCGTTTCAGTTCGAAGCGTTTCTTTGCAGGTTTTTCAGTCTGCTTAGGCTCGCTGGCGTGCATACGGTTGACAAGTTCATTCCAATAATATTCGGTATTGGGCGTGTAGTTTTCTACATTTGCCTGAATTTTTTCCCATAACAGTTGCAATTCCTTGAATAACGCTTCGTTGTTACTGCTGCGTAACCAAGTCTCCAATTGCCGCTCTTCGTCTGCGGAAATTTCCTGTTTCAACTTAGGAATGATTAAATTCCAAGGAACACTTTTTTTCATGATCATGATGTTTTTATAGGCCTTCACTTATATGACACATCACTTGGGTTTAACCCTTATTCCAATTCCAATTATTTTTTTAATAAATTTCGAGGAACAAATAATATTAGTATCTTTGCCGCTCAAGAAGCCCTTATCTAATATAACTTCGATATGCCTGCAGAAGATGATATCCTATTGTTACAGTTAATCAAACAAGATGACGAGAAGGCTTTCAAGCACCTTTTCGATACTTATTTTGTTTCACTCTGCCGCTTCATGTCCCTTTATCTGAGAGACAAGCAGGAGATAGAAGAACTGGCCCTTTCCATCTTTATGAATTTGTGGGAGGGTAGGGCCGACTTGACTCTTAAAATCTCATTCAAGGCTTATCTTTTCCAGTCTGCACGCAATCGTTGCCTGAATGCTTTACGCGATGAAAAGGATACGGTTCCCATCGAGGGAGGAGAAGAATATGGATATGCTCTTGCGGCTGATACTTCGGTGGAGATGGAAGAACTGAACCGATTGATTGAAGAAGCTGTTTGTTCCCTTCCGGACAAATGTGGGCAGGTTTATCGCAAAAGTAGGGAGGAAGGGAAGACTAATCAAGAAATTGCCGGGGAAATGGGGATTTCTGTCAAGACGGTGGAGGCCCAAATAACCAAAGCCTTGAAGCATATCAAGAAATTTTTAGGAGAACAGTATACTTATTTGTTCTAAAATAGAAATTGCAGGCCATCTGTCTTTTAGAAGGATGAAAGGAGGATGGCCTGCAATATAAAAAGAAGATTAATCTATAACCGTGAATTTTACTTTCTGGTCTTTCACTATTACATAATATTCTCCATTTTCAAGGAAATGTTCACCATTGGCATTTACAAAACCAAGATCACGCATCGGGTCTATTTCAAAGCGGAATATATGTGTTTCACCTGCTTTAATTAGTTGCTTTTCGAAGTGCTTCAATTCTTTGCATGGACGGGTAATCGTGCTAAATGGGTCTGAGATAAACCAATGCACCACTTCTGCACCGTCACGTTTGCCTACATTGGTGACTGGGATTTCCATTACCAACTTTTCACCGCGTCTGATGGTTTCTTTGGGCAAGTTGATATTACCATAATTAAAGGTGGTATAACTCAAGCCGTATCCGAATTCATACAGTGGGGAAGAGGAGATGTCTTGATATTTGCCACTTTGTGGACGGGCTGTTTTGCGCTGATTGTAATAGATTGGAATCTGTCCGGTGGAACGTGGAAAAGTAATGGAAAGCTTGCCCGAAGGATTTACCCGGCCGGACAAGACACCTGCCAATGGTTTACCGCCAGGTACTCCCGGTTGCCACATCTCAACGATGGCGTCACAGAGAGGTTCCACTTTAGAGAGTCCCAAAGGACGTCCGTTAGCCAGTACCAGAACAATCGGTTTGCCTGCTTTCTTCATTTCAGCAATGAATTCCTCTTGAATGGCAGGCAGTTCTATGATGGAACGCGATGCGTTTTCGCCACTCCACTTTTTCTTTTCACCCATGCAGAGTAGAATGACATCTGCTTTCCGGGCTACAGCCAGTGCCTCACTGAATTTGGAAGTGTCGTTACCGTCGAAACCACAACCCTCGGTATAAATCAGTTCAGCCTTGCCTGCAAATTCTGCATCCAGCGCCTTTTTGATGGGGAGGACATCTTCTGCATGTCCATGTCCATACCATGACCCCAGGAGCTCGGCACTGTTTTGTACCAGAGGCCCCATGACGGCGATAGTTGGCTTGTTCCCGTTTGCCAGAGGGAGTACCTTGTTTTCATTCTTCAGTAGAACAATGGTCTCCTCTGCCAGTTTCTCTGCAATAGCCAGGCTTTGTGGAAGGAGGAAGCGCTCTTTTTCTGTAGATGTCGGGGTGTAGGGATTGTCAAAAAGTCCAAGGCGGAATTTGATACGGAGCACGCGTTTCACTGCATCGTCCACCAATTGCATGCTTATTTTACCTTCTTCCACCAGCTTTGCCATATGCTTGTCATAGCAATGCCCCATCATGTCCATTTCCAGGCCGGCGTTGAAAGCCAGACGGGCAGCTTCTTTGCGGTCGGCAGCATGGCCTTGGTCAATAAGTTGCGGTACTGCAGACCAGTCTGAAACAACAAAGCCGTCGTGTTTCCAACGGTTCTTCAGAATTTCTGTCATCGTGTAATGGTTGGCGCTTCCGGGAGTACCGCTGATGTCATTGAATGAACTCATTAAAGTAGCGGCACCGGCTTTTACGCCAGCTTCATAGGGAGGAATATAGGTGTCCCACAGAGTCTGATTGGAGATTTCCGTATAAACATAGTCACGTCCTGCTTCAGAAGCGCCGTATCCGATATAATGTTTAAGGCAGGCGGCTACTCGCTTGCTGTCGGACATGTCTTCACCTTGGTATCCTTTGATAGATGCGACACCGAATACAGCATTGGTATAAGGGTCTTCGCCATAGCCCTCTGCAACGCGTCCCCAGCGTCCGTCTCTTGCCACGTCAATCATAGGGGAAAAAGTCCAGTCTACCCCGGACATGCGTGCTTCCTGGGCGGCAACGGCACATGCTTGTTCTACCAATTGGGGATTCCAAGAACATGCTTGTCCCAAAGAGATGGGATAAATGGTACGGAACCCGTGGATGACGTCGTATCCGAAAAGGATGGGGATACCCAGACGTGATTCTTCCATTGCTTTTCTCTGAGCCTCGTTACGCAGATTGGCATCTTCATCAAAATAAATGAGGGAGCCTAATGTGGCAGGAATTTTTTTTACTTCCTCACCACGATTGTTCTCGTTGTTATTCCGCCCCAAAGTGTACTGGTTGAGTTGTTGTACCTTTTCTTCCAGTGTCATTCTGCTGACCAGGTCATTCACACGCTCCTCAATGGGAGCTTTGGCATCTTTGTAGATGGGTTGCTTTTTGTTTGCAGCCATTGCTCCGGCCAGGCAACCACTTAAAAGGAGGCAACTGATAAATGTTAGTTTCTTCATGATATATATAATTATGCTATTCTCATTAAATAAGACACGTTTTTCGGAATCTGCTCCTACACAAAGGTCGTTTTTTTAAGGAATATAAACAAGTACATGCAAGGGCTTATTTGAAAATAGGCTTATCGGTTAGTGTCATGGAAGCTTGTTCGTTATTTTTTAGTTCAAATACCACTATTTCATTATTACCTGCTATCAGAGCACCAGCAGGTATCTCCAGGGTCTTTTCTGTATTTTCTTCCCAGTAGGCACCCAAGTATTGCCCGTTTATCCAGACTTCTCCCATTCCCCAGCCAGACACGTCAAGAAAGGTCTCTTGTGCCGGATTGCTTACTGTGACACCACCTTTACGGAAGCAAGGGATGGAGGAGGTACCTTCTTTGAAAGTTATTCCGGCCACATCGCATTCCTTAATTTCCAATGGGGTCATCTTCCAGCCTTCTAAATCTGTCTTTCCCAATGTTATGCTGCCGTAGATACCTTTTGAATTGTCCAGAATTTCAGGACCATAGGTAATACGTCCGATATTTTCAGTATAGATACTAAGTTTGTGTATACCTATCGGTAGATTGGTTTTCAAGCTTTTACTGCTATCTTTTAAATATCCTTGCAGTTTGCCGTCTGCATAGACCACAGCATAATCCCGTACGTTTTCAATAGTTAGTGTGGGATTCTCCTCTTCCACATCAACGGTTGTCTCATAGAGGGCATAGCCAAAATCCATATCCAGCTCATTCATGGGCAGTAAGGCATCATCTTCTACAGTTTCTCCATAAACTTGTTCCAATGGAGCTGTTTGTGACATTTTTATCTCTTGTGCTGCTGCCGGTCCGACCGGCAGCAACAAAAGAGCCCAAAGCAAGAATAATTTCATCATATTTCCTTTATTTATTTCTTTAAGAATGATTCAATGTAGGACTCGTCAACGGTAATTTGTGGAGCGAATTTGTCACTCTTTACGTAGCGGTCAATGCTTTCCAGCAATTGCTGGGTGGCAGGACGTTCGTTGATGTTTTTCTGGGTATCTACGGCCAGTACCAGTAGACTGCCTTTCTTCACTTTTGCTTCGAAACCAATACCGAGCTTTTCATTATTGTCGTAATGGTCTATTACTTGTATGAAAGGCCGCAGTGCTGCCGGAGCATCTTTCATCTCAATAACCTTGGCATTTTCCAGAATGTCCCACCACTGCCAGTCAGTATGGTAGGAAGTTATGAAATGCTCGAATATAGGCTGGTCGTCATGAATCAGACAGCCAATGGTCATAGGAGGCCATTTGAACATTATCGGATTCCAAAAGTGATTGTGGAACACGGATTTACGACCTTTTACTTTGGAAGGTTTGGGGCAGAGTACCACTTTCTTGCCATCGGCAAGGTGTTGTTTTGCTTTTTCATCGAATACTGTGGTGTAGAGCACTTCACTAGTGGACTGCATTAAGTTGCTATGACGGGGATATACCCAGATATCCCAGCTGTTTTTTACGTGTGCAACAGAAAGATGGACCGTCAGCTTCTGTGGTTCAGTGATATTGTCCAATGCATAACTGAAATTGCCAAGTGGAAATACCCCGTTCTTTCCGACAGTTTGTGTTTTCAGTTTTCCGCTCTTAAGGGTTTTACCGTTGCTGTCGGTGATACTCCAATTGATTTTTGCGTTTTTCAATAGGGTAGGTCCATAATTGTATATTTCCGCTTTTCCTTCAAATACTTCATCATTGTAAAGTGCGCGTTTGTCGAAACGGAGCAACGCAACAGTCGGTGCACAGAACTCGCGCCACTTTTCCGGTGTGATGAGCCCTTTGGTATTCCAGAAAGGATCGAGAATGCCTACCGGTGCATATCCTTGTCCGGTAAAATCATTCAGAGACAGTAATTGGAAACCGCCTTTCAGATAAGTGCGCAACTGGGCTTCTATGACATCCTTGTACTCTATGGCGGTCAAGGCTCCAGAAGCACGGAAGAAGTCATGTGCTTGGTCGAGCATGTGGTTTTTGTCCAGCAGTTCACGGAATATCTCGAAATTACGCGCTTGTACGGGGCCGGTGAAGTTCTTTATTTCCTCGAAATTGGGATAGATGCACCGCTGTCCGGATTCATGCGAGATGATGGGCAGGCCTACTCCCAGTTCCTTGTTTTTGTCCCAGTTTGTATAAGGACGTCCTTCGTAGATGGCCATGTGTCCTTTGGTAGTCTGATGGGTAATGTAGAACTGGTCTGATTTGACACGTGTGCGGGCTGTGGAACCGCTGTATAGACGGCGGTTATCCAACTGGCGGGCCGTGGTGGTAAGCTCTTCTATGAAACTGAAATCACCGGTAATCTCGTTTCCGTTACAGTAGAGAATGAAGGAAGGGTGATTCCCATATTCTTTCAAGATACCCCGCAGCTCGCGACGGAAGAAATTCCAGCGCTTCTCATCGGGTTGGGCATCTTTACCCCACATCGGCATTTCCACCTCCAGATAGACACCCAGCTTGTCTGCCATACGGAACGCAGCGGCAGGAGGACACCAGGAGTGGAAGCGCATATGGTTCATACCATATTCTTTTAGGATACGGAGTACACGTTCCCAAGAGGCATCGTCCACGGGAGCATAGCCGGTCTTGGGGAACACTGCGTTTTCAACGGTACCGCGCAGGTGTATGGGTTCGCCATTAAGGATGATATGGTCCTCACCAGCCTCTACTTCGCGCATACCGAAAGTTGTGCTTTTCTCATGCGCATAGGATTGGCCCTCTACACTGGAAGTCAACTTACAGTCCAACGTATAAAGATTGGGATGGAACTCATTCCACAAATGGATATCCTTACCCAAAAACATTTCTTCCTCGATATAAGTAATGGAATCGGTCACTGTTACTGGTACTTCCTTTTGTAGTCTATAGTCCTTTCCTGTCACGTGGAAGGATATTTTGCCGCTGGCGGTATGTTCTGTACAGTTGCGGACAGTCATTTTGACTTTGATGCTTTTGTTCTTGATGTCCGGATAGACCTGCATGTCATCTACATAGACTGGATCTACAGCTACCAGCTTAATTTCGCCCAATACTCCGTTCCAGTTTATTTGGGTAAATTCGGAGTGGGCATGGTCCCATTTATGGGTATCGTACTGGTAGCGGTTGTCTATACAGAAAGTTATCAGTTCTTTTTTGCCTGGATGTAGCCATTGGGTCAGTTCGTGGTTGTGGGGAATACTGATGTAGTCTATTTTACTCACTTCTTCTTTGCCTACATATACCGAACTGAGCCAGTGTGTACGTTCAAAATAGAGGAAAATGCGTTTGCCTTTCCATGCCGCAGGAATTTCTATTTCTCGCTGGTACCATGCGGGGCCCATATATTCGTAGACACGGGTCAGCCTATCCAGGTGGCGGTAAGGAGATTTGTAGCCTATTTTATAGTCATCTGTAATTCCCGGCAGAACGATGCTTTCCTGCAGGCGATGGCAGTAACGTACGTCCAGTGAACCTCTCCGGAAGTCCATGACATCTGTCTGGAATGCCCATTCACCAGACAAGTCCATTTCATTCTTTTCTTGGGCATGCCCGCTCCAGACCATAGAGGTCAGGAGGAGGGCAGCCATGTAGTGTTTTATTTTGTGCTTCATTGTTCTGTTTTCTTTTGGTTATAGTAATCACGCATGATGTACCATGCTTTTTTGCGTTGTCCCTGGTCGGAAACCAGTCCTTTACGGTTCCATTCCCCTCCCTGGTGTGGATGGAAACGGAAGGGAGAACGGAAATCAAAAAGAATCCACGGCGATGTTCCGCGCAGGTTGGGGATATGCTTGAACATTTCCAGATTGTCCTTGTAGAGTTGTGCCTGATAATCCTCACTCCAAGAACTCTTGACTTCCGCGTCGCCATGTTTGCCATAGAGCGCTTCGCCTCCGAACTCGGAAATGAAAAGAGGTTTGCCGGGAGCTACATTCCAGACAGCCTGGTCCGGAGCCAGTGGCCAGTCATGATACCATCCCATATATTTGTTGATGGCTACCATGTCCAGGATGTTGATAATGGAGTCATTCATCTCAAAGTTCCGGCTTTCGCGGTTGAAGCGTACCAAATCGAAGGCGGCCGTAATCAGACGGGTTGAGTCGATGTCCAGGCAACATTGTTTCATGTGTTTCAGAAATTCATTGCGCGGGGCGGAAGTGGCTGTTTCATTGGCAATCCCCCAAAAGGCAACGGAACAACGGTTTTTGTCGCGCATCACCATCTCTTTAATCATTCTGCCTGCTTTCTCACGGGTAGCGGTATTCTTGAAGTCAATCCCTTGCCAGATAGGTATCTCTTCCCATAAAAGAAATCCCATTCTTTCTGCTAGGCGGACAGTATATTCATTTTGTGGATAATGTGCCAGACGAATCATGTTGGCACCCAGCTCTTTGGCTTCGGACAACAGCATTGTTGCGTCCGCTTCAGAGAAGGCACGCCCGCGGCGTTGCGGAATTTCCTCGTGGAAGCTGATACTGCGCAGGAAGATGGGCTGGTCGTTCAGATAGATATCTTCGCCTTTTACATAAAGGTTACGGAAACCAATTTGCTCGTTGAGCCGGTCACTTTCCGAAGTGATGGTTACATCATACAGCTTTGGAGCATCCGGTGACCAACGTTGCAGTTTTTTGGTTTTGATAGTGGCCTGGGCAATTCCGTTGGCATCGGTAGTCATGTTCTGTCTGATGCCCAATTCGGGGATGGCGACTTGTACGTTGATGCCAGGCTTTGCTTCGGATAAGGTTACTTTGGCACGAATCAGGTTGGATTGTACCTTGTCCAACTGGATGAAATGGTCTTTGATGTAGCTTTGTGGAACGCTTACCAACATTACATCGCGTGTGATGCCGCCGTAATTCCACCAGTCAAAGGACATGGCAGGGATGGCATCCGTGGTGCGGGTATTGTTGACTTTCACCACCAGGAAGTTGTCCTTTTGCTTTACCTTATCTGTGATTTCCACCTGGAAGGGAGTGAATCCGCCTTCATGACTGGCTATTTTCTCCCCGTTCAGATATATTTTGCTACGGTAACTTACCGCACCGAAATAGAGAAACAAACGTTTGCCGTCAGTCTTTGGGGTATCGAAAGAGCGTCCGTACCATACTGTTCCTTCATAAAATTTCAACTCGGGCATTTGTGAATTGAAATCGGCAGGTACATTCAGGACCAAACCTCCGTCGAAAGAGTATTCATAAAATTGCTTGTTGTCTTGAGGTTTTCTGTTTTTGTACACCTGCATCCTTTCTCCTTGGTCATAAAGGTCTACAATGGCTCCCCACTTCCCATTCAGTAGCTGGTAATCGCGTCCGTAAACATTGGACAATAAGTCTTGTGCTTGTGACTTGCCTCCCAGTACAGACACTGCGAGCAAACAAGTAATCATTAATCTTTTAATTTTCATAAATCGTATGTATCAGTTAACGTTTAAAAAGCCTATGAATTATTCTTTGTATATTTTCAATGCGCATCCGCCTCCTTGTGCCATTTTGACGGTCAGTTTACGGGATGCAGGAATGTCTGTGACGGTCTTTTGGTAGTCGGAAGCCAGGCGGTTGGCATTCACTCCGTCATGAAACATTTCCGCTTTCCATCTGCCTGCACCGAGGAAAGAAAGGTCTAGTGTCAGAGTACGTGCATCCCAATTGGTTAGGGAGCCGACATACCAGACATCTCCTTTCCTGCGCGCCATTGTAATGTATTTTCCAATTTCTCCGTTCATGGCTATTGTTTGTTCCCAAACGGTAGGGATGGTAGCGATGAATTCCGTGCATTCTTCTTCACGGTCGTAATTGGTGGGACTGTCGCACAACATGTTCAATGGTGATTCAAATACTACATATTCAGCTAATTGGCGGCAACGGGTTCCCTGGCTCATTGGGGTATCCATTGAGGAGTGGTAACACCGTTTGTTGGCATTGTGCATGGCGCCTTGTGTATAGTCCACCGGTCCGGCCAGCATACGGATAAATGGCATGGTGACATCGTAGGTTACCTGGTCGGTATGGATGTCACTCCACTTCATCTGTTCCAGCCCGTGAACGGCTTCATAGTTGATGACATTGGGATAAGTGCGGTTCAGCCCGGTAGGTTTGTACGTGCCGTGAAAGTCTACCATCAACTTATATTTAGCGGCAATTTCGGCAGCCCGGTAGTGGAAGTCTACCATTTCCTGGTCATCCCTATCCATAAAGTCAATCTTGAATCCTTTGATGCCCATTTCGGAATAGTGCTTGCATACATGTTCCATGTCGCGGGCAAAGGCATGGTAACCTGCCCAAAGGATGAGTCCTACATTCTTTTGCCTGGCATAGGCCGTGAGCTTTTTTAAATCAATTTCCGGTACAATTTGGAAAAGGTCAGCCTTGAGGTTGACAGCCCAGCCTTCATCCAGAATCACATACTCGATGCCATGCCGGGAGGCGAAGTCGATATAGTGCATGTATGTTTCATTGTTTATTCCAGCTTCGAAATCCACGCCTTTGATTCCCCAATGGTTCCACCATTCCCAGGCCACTTTGCCCGGACGTATCCATGAGATGTCTTTCATGCGTGATGGAGCAGCCAGCTTATAAACCATATCGTTATCTGCCAGCTCCTTGTCATTTCTTGCCACAACAATGATGCGCCAGGGCAGTTTGGCTTTCGGCTGACAGGAAGCAATGTAGTTTTCACGCTCTGTGACTAATATTTGCAGTTGGTTATGCCCGCCTTGTTTTTTTGTTTTGGGGACGGCGGCAAAAGCGGAAGTGAGTGCTGTTCCCCCGTTTCTGTTGATGAGGAACATGCCCGGATAGCTCTCCACGTCGGATTCGGCAATACAAAGTTTACGGCCGTTTTCCTGCTCTATTACTACGGGGGTAAACATCAGTCTTTGGGGGGTCAGTCCGGATAGCTCTATATGTGTATAGGTGTTTTCAAAAGAGTTGGAGAACTGGGCTTCTATCGGTTGTTTATCGCCATCTTTTACATAAGGAACAATCGATTTGTAGTCCTTGTTGAAGTTGAAGGCGGCTTCTTCGTTTGTAACTTTGAACGGTCTGTTTCCGGTCGCTGCGAACCGGTATGCCATTCCTTCATTGTACATTCTGAAAATGAGGTTGAAATGTTCCCGGAAACTTAACGTCATTTCATTATAGACATCCTTTACTTCACTGCGTTTGTAGAAAGGAGAGGGAATCACCTCATTTGCCTGGCGATGACTGACTCTCTTAAGATGGGAGCCGTTACCCCAGACTGTCCCATTATCCAGATGTACTGATAAGGGAGAGGGGGCTACCAATGTATGCCCTTCTTCCGTCAGCTCGTAAGTAATCCGGTCACCTATATATAAGGTAACCTCTAACTTGCCGTCCGGTGAGTTTAGGCGATATTCTTTTTGTCCGAACATGTTCGGGATGATGAAAAGCAATGTTGTGAGTAAGAAAAGTGTTCTCATGTCGTTATTTATTTTAGCGTTTGTTTTTAATTGCTGAATTCAACTTGCAAATGCAACAGAATTCTGATTAATAATTTGTTTAAATTTTTCGTTTGGCGTGAGGTATCCA
>NZ_CAXUGK010000007.1:0-6614 GCF_964250605.1 Bacteroides sp. AR20
TACCTCACGCCAAACGAAAAATTTAAACAAATTATTAATCAGAATTCTGTTGCATTTGCAAGTTGAATTCAGCACTTAATTAGCTGGGCATTAGAAAATTATCAGGTCATCATGCGCAATAGAAAACGTGTATAGCTATGTTCATGAGAATGCAATTTTAAGGCTTAATTTCCATAATTCCCATGAGAATTATATCTGAATTGTCAGTATCTCCTTTAAATCAGACAGATAGTTACCGCTCCGGAACTCGCTCTTGGCATGCCAGGCCTGCTTCTCTTCGCCCTCCACGGCCAGATGTATCTTCCGCAGACCGAAGCGGTGATTCAGTGCATCAATGCTTTTCATGAGCTGCATCCGTTCCGGTCGGTTCTTTACCTCATCAAAGAGATTCTGCTGGATATAGGAAGCATCCGTGATGTCTCCGAGAATGACTCCCGTCTTCTTGTAGCTGATTCCTTCCCGATAAATCTCCTTCAGCACACTCAGCGCCGCCTGTGTAATCTCAATCGTGTCTGAGGTCGGCATAGGCAGGATCCTCGTCTGCCCGTTGGAGTACTGAGTAAGGTCCTCCCGGAAGCGGTTGCTCGACACAAAGACCGTCACGGCCGAAGTCAGCGAGTGCTGTCCCCGTAGCTTGTTGGCGCAGCTGGCCGCAAAGCTGGCGACCGATGCCTGCAACGCATCATAGTCCGTAACCAAATTCCCAAAGCTCCGACTGGTACAAATGGTCTGCCGCTGCGCTACTTCCGAAGTATCAATGCACGAAATACCGTTCAACTCCTTCCACGTCTGCCATCCCGGCTTGGAGAAGTGGCTGCGCACCCAACTTTCCTTCTTGTCGGCAAATTCCAAAGGAGTACGGATGCCCAGGTAGTTCAGCTTGGCAAGGGTCTGTTTACCAATTCCCCATACGTCAGAAAGGTCAAAGAGCGCCAACGCTTTCCGGCGCTTTTCTTCATTGTCTATCATGCACACTGAATGGTAGCCTTTGTACTGCTTGGCAAACTTGCTTCCAATCTTCGCCAAAGTCTTGGTATGTGCAATTCCTACACTAACCGGGATGTCCGTATAAAGCCGGACCTTCTCCACCACTCCACGCATATAGTCCTCCAAGTCATGATATTTCTCTAGACCATCCAGATAGAGGAAGGATTCATCAATCGAATAGACTTCTGAATGAGGCACAGCAGACCGCAGAATGTTGTTCACCCGTTTGGACATGGCCGCATAGAGATACATGTTCGTAGAGAACAGCTTCACTCCATAGTGCTGCACTATATCCTTCTTCTTGAAGATGGGGTCTCCACGACGCAGTCCCAGTGCCTTGGCTTCCGGAGTCAAGGCCACAATGCAGCCATCGTTGCAGGAAAGCACGCAGACGGGCTTTCCGTTCAGTCCGGGATGGAAGACCTTCTCCACGGAACAGAAGAAACTGTTGCAATCGACTAAAGCAATCATAGGTTGTAGGCAAACGGGTTATAGCAATTAGTAAACAGGCTTGTGGATGATATATGTCACGACTCCCCAAACACTGAAATCATCGCCCTCGGTGATTTCAATCTCGGGGTACTCGGGATTGGCCGGAACCAGCCAAAGGGTTCCTTCCTTCCTGCAAACCCGTTTCAGCGTGTATTCTCCATTCAGTTCACAGACTGCAATCTGCTTTTCCGTAGGGTTCCGTTCACTCTTATCGACTATGATGATGTCGCCATCATGCACTCCGGCTTCAATCATCGAACGGCCCTGCACACGGATCAAGTATGAAGAGTCCGGGTGTGGGCACAACATCTTCAATACCTCGATGTCCTGCGCCAGTTCATCATTGTTCAAAGGAATGGGAAAACCGGCCACCACCTTTACATCAAAGAAAGGCAGCGACATCGGCTTGATACGGCTGGTAGGCATCACTTCTCCCAACTGCCTCAAGGCTTCGTCTTCCTGTCTGCTTTTAGCTACTTCCATCTGCCGGATGATACATTCCTTGATGAAGTCCGTCTTGTTCTCCTGGCTGTCCAGATAGGCAGCCACCTCCTTATCGGCCCGAAAAGCATAGAGCTTGCTGGTGCCATCTCCCTTGGGGCGGCCTGCACCTGGTCTTTTACCACCTCTGCCGGGTTTCTGGGGTTGGTTTTCCGCTTGATTTATCACTTGTTTTTCCTGATTATCCATGGTCTAAACACTATTTCAGCACAAAGATAAGCAGTTTTCCGAATAATGTTATACGCTTTTCAGAAAATCTATGAAAAGCGTATAACATCGTTCGTCTAATACACATTGACGACAGGCATCCGTTTCTCCCTTGCCTTGCGACAGGTATAGGCTGTGCCGCCCTTCGGCTTGCCGTCAAAGTAGGCAATCACACTGCCGGAATGCGACAGCATGTAGTCGTTCCGTTTGAAATAGCATCCATTGAAGTAGTCTTCACTCAGATGCACCACATCGTCCGCCTTGGAAAGGATATAGGCATAGCGCTGCTGCTCCACCATGGACCAGGAAGCGCTCTGTCCCTTGAAGGGAACGACTGCTACCAGCTTCAGCATGGGGATGCTCAACTTGAGGGAAAGGACTTCTTCTGCCGCCATCATGTCAAAACCGAGCGCCATGCCGCAGTAGAACTTGTTCGCTCCTTGACGGATGGCTTGCAGCACGGCTTCCTTCAGCCGTTCCCTTACTTGTTCTTGATGAATATGGGAAATTTCTCTATGTCCGGTAAAGGCAACCGCCTTTGCCGTTGCCTTTACCTTCGTTGTTTTCTTTTCTATCATTGTCAGTTCGTTTTTACTTTGTAATGGGTCTTTGCCAAGAAGATGCCACTGAGAACGTGTGCGCCCAAGTTCTCCAATTGGTCGGAATAGGTAGCCCAAGTGATGCCGCGGGTGATTACATCGTCAAAGGTAACAATATTCTTGCCTTTGAACCAAATTTCATCAAACTCGATGATGCTCACCTTGCGGATTTCCTTCTCCAGCTTGCGGTTCTCGTGGATGGCAAGGCGCCCACCGATTACCTTTACATGCTCGTAGCCGTTGATGGCTCCGGTCAGTTCGCAGACTCTCTCGCAAAATGCCTTGTAGCGGAGTTCGTTCTTCTCGGAGGTGGATGCCGGAACCGGAACAAAGGTGATGTCCTTGCAGCCATCGCCATACTGCTCCTTTAGGCTTGCTGCGGTCATTTGTGCCACTGCTTCAAAGCTTCGTCCGTCCTTGAAGTCATATACCATCTGTCTGTCAGCCACTTCCTTTTCGCCGACGTTACGGATGCGTTTCGGGAAATACTTGCAGAACCATGTCTGAGTTTTTTCCAACTGCTTCTTGAGGTGATTGTCCATGTGTGCCATACGCTCTGATTTTTTTCCCTCTTGTTTTGCTGTTTTGCAGCTTGTCCGAAGGGATGTTTTTTGCTTTTCTCAGAGTGCTGGCAGCCACCAATTAGGCAAATTCAGGGCAGAAAATACGCTCAACTTGTTTGAGGAAGATTTTCTGCAAGGGATTTGACGTTTGGTGGGGACAGCCTACCTTTGCAAAAAAATATCCTCGCAGGCAAGATGAGAAAACGGTGAGCGGTCATTGCCTTTATACTTCACAGAGCCGGATATTCCTCATTCCATTACTGTCTGATGCTTCCACAACACCTTGCAGGCACGATTTGCTTCCTTTTCTACACCATCATACTCACACGGATAATTCCTTATAAAATAGTTGCTTCATTTTCTAGAATGGGGGCATTTTCGCTTTGACAAGATAGCCACAGCCAAAATCCTTGTATATCAATTACTTTTATACATCCGTTAGCGTTGACAAACGTTGACAAGCGTTGACAAAAAAATCTGCGGCAAAAATTTTATAGCCACCGGTTGACAAACTCCGACTTCTCTATTCTATTCTCTTTTTCCTTTAAAAAGAAAAGATATTGAATTACAGGGGCTTTCGGAAGCGGCTTCAGGCCCTTCCAGCCCGTTGTCACCCTGGCTAGCTTGTCACCACCCCAACTATACCGCCGGAAACTGCAGAAGGTGTTTTTTTGATGCAGACCCACACTAAGCGCCATTCTTGGATGAAAGATGGATGAATGTTTAAGCAACCTTTTGCAAGGGGTATCACAAAATCCCACAAAGTCACCCAAAATCCCTCATTGCATCACACGGAAGCTATTGTCACACAAGAGCTTTCTTCGTAATTTTACTGCATCAAACGCTTATGCCTATGACCGACTTGAAGAACACATGGATAGCGATAGCTCCCGACCGGAACTACACCATTAAGGAAGCCTGCCTTTTCCTCGGGGTTCACCGATGCACCATCTACGACTACATCCACCATCCCGAGCGACCTTTGCCTTTTATCCGGATCCATACCGATAAAAGGGGCATCCTCTTCCGAGGAAGCGACCTCATTGCCTACAAGGAAGCGGGTCTCCCGAGAAGAGGACGCAAGTTCAAGAACAGCCCTCGTGAATAGAGGACTGTCTTTGAACTTGCCTTCTTGCGGAACTCAGTTCCACTGGTTCCAGGGCAGACCTGCCAACACGGATTTGCCGTCCGCCTCGGCAAGCTGGCAAGCCAAGAGCCACGCATCGGTGCGGATGGCATCCATATCGCTCACGGCTTGCCGGAAACGGGAAGGTGCTACGGCACCCGACCGGACCATCCACTCCGAAGCACAGGTCTCCGGCTCAATGGCTTCCACAAAGGACTCAATCTCCTTCACCAGGTTACTTACCTTGCCGTCCTTCATTTCTGCCGTGAAGGTAAACGGCACACCGCTCAAGGTCTTCCGGTGGAAGTCAAAGAAGAGCCTGCCTTCCTTGTACTGAGCGGAAGCAGTCCAACCGAGTTGGGCTGCGATACTGATTATATTTCCATTCCTCATATCTCAGACTAAACCTACTATTTGAGACCTGCCCGGTCCGTGACGGATAAGGCAGGTCATTTTGTTATCACTCCGTTCTAACACTCATTCACCCATTCTTGCAAGGAACTCCTGCAAACGGCTGTCACGCAACTTCTTCAGCGGTACCGGCTGGAAGTTCTCCTGCTGCCTTACTTGCAGCTTGCCGAAACCTTGTCTGGTCAAATCCAATTCGATGTCCGACAGCTCGTTCAAGGAAATGTAGCCGTACTCGTCCTCCATCAGTCCGATGACGATACCGAAGAGGATGGTGTCATTTCCTTCCTTTTCACCTTCAAGAATGAACCATCGCACACCACCGAGCGCGAAGATGGCACGGCAAATAGCATCCTTTCCCTTGCCGTCCTGGGAATAGAGAGGATAGCCTTTCAAGGCTTCCTCCAACTGTGTTGTCATAAGTCTGCACATAGCTGTATTATTTAGAGGTTGGAAATTCGGGGTCAAAAATCAAGTCACACTCGATGAGCCGTTGGTAGGCTTCTGCTGAAAGCCGTGATGCCCACTCATTGCGGTCATCGTATCTTCCCTGCTGATAGTTGAGTGCCAGCTGCTTCATGAAGCCGAGGAAAACCTTGAACATCTGTTGTTGCAGGTAGCGGTGAGCCTTGGTCAGTTCCCTGCCAGTCTGGTCAGGTGAAGACATACTGCCATTCACAAAGTTGGCGAACTCTTGGGCAAAAGCCTTGTCACGTTCGGAGATGGTTGCTCCGGATAATTCTAAATAGTCCATAACAAATATTTTTGATGTTTACGTTTCCGATTCTTTTCCCTCTTGTGAAGCCCTTTAGAGCTTCTCGGTCGGGAAAACCGTTTTACGTGCATCCCCTCACTGCGGACACCGGGGAGAATAAGGCAAGTGTGAGGACAGAGAACTTTACGGAATACCCAATTTGGTACAAATTGTGGAAGGCTGCCGGAAAGTTCTCCGTCCAAAAGCTTCAGCGGCACTTGATGTTTCTCCCGTCCGCAGTATCTTTGCACGACAAAACGTAAAAAGACCGGGAAGCTCCAAGGATTTACCAGGCATTTCATTCAACCTGGACTCCAAGGGAAAAGTACCTTAGTATAAGCCACCGAACACGTTACTTCGTTCAAGCCTTCATGTACTAATGTATAATGGGTGTACGTTAGTACGAACAAGCCTGAGCGACCTAACGTCCAAACCCTTACGAAGTAACGTCCTCCCAAAAACCGTTGCCGTTGTGAGAACCTACAAAGTGAAGCGAAGTGGAGCCTTGCAGGTTCTCTCTATGACAACGGACTGGAGTCCTCCACTCGTAGCAAAAGCCAATCAGCCGGGCTTTGCTTGGTGTCATCGACACGGAGCAAACCGGATGGCACATCCTCCCCAAAAGGTCGTCACTTCCGGCATCGCATGAAATACGATAAGTCGGAAGTGGCGGCCAACATCTGTGAGCCAGCCCCCAAAACCATTCGATGGCTCTACTTCCGCAAGCGTCAGCCTGCGTTCGGTAGAGCCATCGAGCATGTTTTCATTTGAAGACCAGCTACCTGACCTCATTGACACTGTGAGAAACTGCTGAGTGGAGCGTAGTGGAACCCTGCTGCTTCTCTCTGTGGCAATGGAATGGAATCTTCCACTTGTTGCAAAAGTCTATCAGCCGAGTTTTGCTTGGTGTCATCGACACGGAGCAAACCGGATGGCACATCCTCCCCAAAAGGTCGTCACTTCCGGCATCGCATGCA
>NZ_CAXUGK010000007.1:6710-129911 GCF_964250605.1 Bacteroides sp. AR20
GTTTTGCTTGGTGTCATCGACACGGAGCAAACCGGATGGCACATCCTCCCCAAAAGGTCGTCACTTCCGGCATCGCATGCAATACGATAAGTCGGAAGTGGTGACCAACATCTGTGAGCCAACCTCCAAAACCATTCGATGGCTCTACTTCCGCAAGCGTTAGCCTGCGTTCGGTAGAGCCATCGAGCAAGTCATCATTTGTAGATATGTTTTCCAACCTCATTGACACTGTGAGAAACAGCTGAGTGGAGCGAAGTGAAACCCTGCTGCTTCTCTCTGTGGCAATGGAATGGAACTTCTACTTGTAGCAAAATCCTATCAGCCGGGCTTTGCTTGGTATTGAAAATACAGAGCAACCGGATGGCATATTCTTCCCAAAAGGTCGTCACTTCCGGCATCGCATACAATACGATAAGTCGGAAGTGGCGGCCAACATCTGTGAGCTAACCATATAAACCATTCGATGGCTCTACTTCTGCAAGCGTCAGCCTGCGTTCAGTAGAGCCTTCATTATGATATTCATTGAAGCCTTTTTCAGCATTAATAGTCTAGTATTTAGAAATACTTTATAAATAGTGAGTATTTTTCATGGTGGTAAATAAGGAATTTCGTACTTTTGTAGGAATGACATAAATATGTTTATAATCATAAGAATATGAAGATCAATCGTATTAAATCTGTACTGGTAGAAAAGGATAAATCTCAGACTTGGCTTGCTGAAAAGTTGGGCAAAAGCTTTTGTACCGTAAATGGTTATTGCACGAACCGCAATCAACCCTCACTTGAGACCTTAAAGCAAATAGCCGACATCCTTTCGGTTAGTATCAAAGATTTAATTGTTGATAATCAAGAATAATATTATGGCAAAGAAAGCGAAATCAGTAAAAGAACAAACCCTCGAACAGAAGTTGTGGGGTGCAGCAGAAAAACTTCGTGGCAATCTTGATGCTGCAGAATATAAGAGTGTGGTATTGGGACTTGTGTTCCTAAAATATATAAATGACAGCTTTAAGGCTAAATATGAAGAACTCACGTCTGATCCTTACGGAGACCCAGAGGATGCAGACGAATACATCGGTGACAATATCTTTTTCGTCCCAAAAGAAAGCCGATGGAAGCTGATTGCTGATTCTGCCTTAACTGCAGAAATCGGCATAGTCATAGATAAAGCTATGGAAGCTATTGAAAAGGACAATGCCCATCTTAAAGGTATATTACCCAAAAATTATGCTCGTCCGGAACTTGACAAAAGGAGATTAGGAGAAGTTGTTGACATTTTCGACAATACCGTTTTTGATGTAAGTCAAGCAAGAGATGTTTTGGGTAGAGTTTACGAATATTTCCTTGGAGAATTTGCGCGTGAAGAAGGGAAAAAAGGTGGAGAGTTCTATACTCCGGAGTGCGTAGTCCGTACATTAGTAGAAGTTCTGCAGCCGTATGAGGGTAAGATTTTTGACCCGGCTTGTGGTAGCGGTGGTATGTTTGTGCAGAGCGCTAAATTCATAGAACGCCATAGTGGAAATATGAATAACATTTCTGTCTTCGGTCAAGAAATGAACAGCAACACATGGAGATTAGCCAAAATGAACTTAGCCATTCGTGGAATTGAGGCTAACTTTGGTGAGACCTGGGCAGATTCATTTCATAATGACCAGCACCCATTTCGTAAGTTTGACTTCGTAATGGCTAATCCTCCATTCAACATTTCTGATTGGGGCGGAGACAAATTAAAAGATGATCCACGTTGGGTATATGGTATTCCCCCTGAAGGAAATGCCAATTATGCCTGGATTCAGCATATGATTTACCACCTGAATGACAACGGACGTATCGGTCTTGTACTTGCCAATGGCTCACTTAGCAGTCAAAGCGGAGGAGAAGGAGATATACGCCGTAAACTTATTGAAGCAGATTTGGTAGAAGGTATTGTTGCGATGCCTAGCCAGTTATTTTATAACGTGCAAATCCCATGTTGTCTCTGGTTCTTTAATAAAAAGAAAACTCAAGCAGGTAAGACACTCTTCATTGACGCACGTAACTTGGGGTACATGTTTGATCGCACCCATCGGAGATTGTCATCCGGCACGCCCAATCCAGAAGAAAACGAAAAATGTCAAGAAGCAGAAAGAACTACAAATGACATAGCACGCATAGCCGAAGCGTTTGAGCAGTATCGAGAAGGTAATCTAGTTCCAGAAGCGGGATTCTCAGCTGTTGCAACTATTGAAGAAATGGCTGCACAAGACTTCGTTTTGACTCCTGGACGATATGTAGGCATAGCCGAAACAGAGGACGACGGAGAACCCTTCGAAGAGAAGATGGCTCGCCTGACTTCGGAATTGTCTGACCTATTTGAGCAATCCCATAAGCTTGAAGACGAAATACGCAAGCAACTTGGGCGTATAGGTTACAAAATTTGATTGCTTGCTTAATTCTTCGGTTTTAATTAAGAAATCATTAACATCGAAGAAACATGAAAGAAAGATTCATTCAAGAAATTACTAACTCAATGGCGGAATTCTTAGATATAGAACAGTTGGCAACTCTTAATGGTGTATTGCTCCAAGCTGTGAGCAAATACACCATCACGGGCGATGAAGAGACTCAACAAGACTCTTCGGCATCCAACTTGCGCCTGTTGGAGATGTTTCTGGCTGCTAAACAAGTTGAAGGTTGCTCTATTAAAACAGCCAAATATTATGAAGTAACTATCAAACAGCTTTTCAAGAAGATGCCAAAGAAAGTGGTAAATTTCACAACAGATGATATACGCGCCTATTTGGCCGTTTACCAGCGAAAACATAAATCAAGCAAAGTAACTATTGACAATATTCGTCGGATATTCTCTTCCTTTTTTGCGTGGCTTGAAGAGGAAGACTATATCATAAAGAGTCCGGTAAGACGAATCCATAAAGTTAAAACGGGCACACAAGTTAAAGAAGTTCTCACTGACGAAAATCTTGAAACCTTGCGTGATAACTGTAAAAATATTCGAGATCTTGCAATCATAGATTTGCTCTCCTCTACTGGTATGCGTGTGGGCGAATTAGTTAAACTCAATCGGGAGGATGTCAACTTCAATGAACGCGAGTGTATTGTTTTTGGAAAAGGCAATAAAGAGCGTATGGTCTATTTCAATGCTCGTACAAAAATCCATTTACAACAATACTTGTCTTCAAGGCGAGATCGCAACAAGGCACTTTTTGTTTCACTTGCTAAGCCACATGCAAGACTTGGAATATCAGGCATTGAAAGTAGATTACGTAAAATAGGAAGAAATTGTAAAATTTCTCGTGTACATCCTCATAAGTTCCGAAGGACATTGGCAACCATGGCCATCGACAAGGGTATGCCTGTTGAACAAGTTCAGCAATTGCTTGGTCACGTTAAGATTGACACCACCATGCACTATGCAATGGTCAACCAGAATAACGTAAAATTGTCTCACCGTAAATACATTGGCTGATGAGAGTTATAAATAGATATTATACCCATAAGCAAGTGCTCTTTAATAAGCGCATAAATGATAATTTAGAACAGCAGGCACAGGCGTTGTTCAAGTCTTGGTTCGTGGAAAAACCTAATCCTCAATGGACAAAGGGAAGTTTATCTGATATAGCTTCATTTGTAGGAGGATATTCATACAAGGGTGATGAACTGGTCGATAGTTCCAATACAGGTATGGCTACGATAAAGAATTACAATCGTTCTGGAGGATTTAAGACTGATGGTTTTAAGGCTATAAATCCGTCAGATAAAGTAAAAAACGCACAATATGCAGAATTGTTTGAAATTCTAGTAGCGCATACTGATTTGACGCAAAATGCTGAAGTTATAGGAAATGCTGAACTTGTGCTTTCTCTAGGAGAGTATAATAAAATAATCTTCTCAATGGATTTGGTAAAAGTGTTGCCAAGTTCGAGTTTTCCTTATCGCTTTTTAATAGCAGCTATGCTTAAAAATAAACTGTTTAAAGGGCACTGTCAGGGCTACGTAAATGGTACAACCGTTCTGCATCTTAACAAAAAAGCTCTTCCTGAGTATAAAGTAATGATACCTACAGATACAGAGGCTAAAAAGATGAACGAGATTTTGGGCGGTTATTATAAACGAATGAGTGAAAATTTAAAGGAAAACGATATGTTAGAACAATTGCGTGATACAATACTCCCAAAGCTAATGTCCGGTGAATTAAAAATTAACGATTTAAACTGCTAAATTCTCATTGATAATGAATGACTTTGAAGAATATATAAGACAAGGTGAGCCTCAGAAAAAAGAAAAAGGCTATGCTTGGCAGACCGCTATCGGATTGCAGGCAGTAGATGATCTGAAACCGTCTGAGTACTTGATTCAAACAGCGCGTCAGCACATTGAGGGTGATATAACTATCGAAGAAGCCAAACAGCTTATTGATAGCTACTATCAATCCAAAACAGTCAGAGCAAACATCGAAGACAGAACGGAAGAAGCAGATAAAGTTTCAGCCCGTATTGCTGAAATTTTATCTGAAAAGACCTTCACATTTTCGCCCGTTGAGTATATCACCATTCATCGTCGCCTTTTCCAAGGTATCTATAAATTTGCAGGAAAGGTCAGAGATTACAATATCACCAAAAAAGAATGGGTATTGAAAGGAGAAACCGTCCTTTATGCCAGTGCTGACAGCATACGTGAAACGTTAGATTTCGATTTCATGCAGGAGAAAAATTTTAGCTATAAGGATTTGAATATCAACGATGCTATCATTCACATCGCAAAGTTTATTTCCGGCATATGGCAGATTCATGCTTTCGGTGAGGGAAATACTCGTACTACGGCAGTGTTTGCTATCAAATACCTGCGTACGTTTGGATTCGACATCAGTAACGAGGCGTTTGCCAATCATTCATGGTATTTCCGCAACGCTTTGGTCCGCGCCAACTATAACAATTTGAGCAAAGGCATTTACGCTACCACTGAATATATTGAAGCGTTCTTTAGGAACCTTATTCTTTCCGAACATAACGAACTAAAGAACCGAGTAATGCTTGTGCAAGAATCTTCTGTGCAAGGCGTTCAAAGTGCAAATACAACAAAGGAAATCTCCCCAAAGTGCAATATTTGCACTTTGAATTGCACTTTAGAAGAAATGGCCGTGCTGAACTTCTTGAGAGAACAGCCTAAAGCCACGCAAAAAGAAATCGCTGCGCATATAGGCAAATCTGAGCGAACAGTTAAGACCATTACCGTAAATTTGACCGAAAAAGGCATAATAGAACGCAAAAATGGCAAAAGAAACGGTTTTTGGGAAGTGAAAACGAATAATTTAAACAGCTAAATTCTCATTTATGGAAGAGTGGAAAATATATAGATTAGGCGATTTAGTGGATTTCCAAAATGGTTATGCATTTAAATCCTCTAAATTCCTCTACGATGGTAAATACAAAATCATTAGGATAAAAGAATTAAAGAATGGCTTAGTTAAGTTTTTCGAAGACACTGTATCCATTTCCGACGAACCAAACGAGATTTTGTCTAAAATATTGGTCAACAAGGGGGATGTTATATTCGCATTAACAGGAGATCCAGTAAGTAAACAAAATGCAAATAGCTGGGTTGGTCGTGTATCTCTATATACACATGATATACCAGCTTATCTAAATCAACGAACATGTAAGATAATTCAATGTAATAATGTTGTCCCACAATATGTTTACTATTATTTCAGACAATACGAAAATCTTTATTCATTAGCATCTAAAGCAACAGGAAGCGCAAGTCAGGCTAATATTTCTACAAAAATTCTCGAAGATACGGAAATACTATTACCGTCACTGAGCGTTCAAAAGAAGATGGTAGCCATCCTAGCTTCTCTTGATAATAAAATCGCCCTCAACCGCCGTATAAATGATAATTTAAAATCTACGGCAGCGTAGGAAATCGTGAAACCGACAACATATAACTATATATAATACTTTGATTATGAACACATATCATTATACTGAAGATTCGTATGAACAAACCATTCTTGATTTGTTCAAGGAAATGGGCTACGACTACCGTTATGGACCAGAGCTAGAACAAGAAACAGCTCGTGACCTAGAGGATGTATCAATATCCTGCATTACTAGAAAGCAGCTGCTTGTTATTAACGGAGCCACGAAACAACTGGCGATAGAAGAAGCCATGCGTCAATTGCATACTATTCAAAATGAGCCGCTTCTGTCAGCTAATATAAAAATGACAGAATGGTTACAACAAGGTTTAGATGTAAGCTATCGCGCCAGTGATGGTCAAATACGCTGTGACCACTTGAAGCTGATAGATCAAGAAAATATAGACAATAATGTCTTTACCGTAGTGAATCAGTGGACAATTGTAAACGGAACTAACACCAAGCGCGCAGACATTGTTGTGTTCATCAATGGTCTGCCTATTGCAGTTGTAGAGCTCAAATCGCCAACCAGAGAAGTAACGAACAGTGAAGAAGCTTGGCTACAGCTACAAAACTACATGCGCCGTGTTCCTCAACTATTTACGGCTTGTCAACTATGCGTCATTAGTGACATGGCTGATACCAGAGTGGGAAGTATCACTGCTCCTCTTGACCGTTTCATGGAGTGGAAAACCACTGATGGCAGCTACGAAAGCACATCCGTTGCTGATTTTGAAACGCTCTTCAACGGCATGTTTAAGAAAGAACGGTTAGTGGATATTATCACCCACTTCACGATGGCAATGGGTACCGACAAGAAAGCACGAATCCTTGCCGGTTATCACCAATATTTTGCTGTAAAGAAAGCAATGGAATGCACCAAAGAAGCCATCAAACGTCAAGATGGTAAAATTGGTGTATTTTGGCATACGCAAGGATCAGGAAAAAGCCTAAGTATGGTTTTTTATGCCCATCAATTGCTACATAATCTTTTGAGTTCAACCATTCTGGTGCTAACGGACCGCTTGGACTTAAACGAACAACTTTATGGCACGTTTAGCGCTTGCTGTGATTATTTGCGTCAACAGCCTGTGATGGCAAAAGATGGAGAACACCTGTATGAATTACTGGAAACCCGCCAAAGCCGTGGAATCATCTTTGCCAACTTACAAAAGTTCAAGGACAGAAAGACTCCGCTTACTACACGCAAAGATATTATAGTTTTAAGTGATGAAGCACACCGTAGTCAGAGTAACACCCAAACCAAGGTAGATACCGAAACCGGAGAATTGAAACTGGGTTTTGCTGCCATCGTTCGTAAACTTCTGCCGGGAGCTTCTTTTATAGGCTTCACCGGTACACCTATTGAAGCAGATGATCACGACACTCGTGAAGTGTTTGGCAATTACATTGACATCTATGACATGACGCAAGCTGTAGAAGATGGTGCAACGGTTCCAGTGTACTACGAAAGCCGACTTATAAAACTTGATCTGGATGCAGAAACAATGAAACTGTTGGATCAAGAATATGACAAATTAGCCGAAGAAGGAGCCAGCGATGAAGATTTAAAACGTAGCAAACAAGAAAATGCTCGCTTGCATGCACTGCTTAGAGCCCCGGAAACCATAGATACATTGTGTCGCGACTTGGTACAACATTATGAAGAATGTAGAAAAAATCATCTCACAGGAAAAGCCATGATAGTAGCCATAGATCGTGCCACAGGTATTGATATCTATCGTAAATTATGCGAGCTACGTCCTGACTGGAAAGAAATCATAGGGGTTGTCATGACAAGCGGCAATCAAGATCCCGTAGAATGGGCTGATATTATTGGGAGTGCAGCACACAAGGAGCAACTTGCCCGCGACTTTAAGGACAACAGCTCCAAGATGAAGATTGCAATCGTAGTGGATATGTGGTTGACTGGATTTGATGTGCCTTCCTTGGCTACCATGTATGTGTACAAGCCCATGAAGGGGCACAATCTGATGCAAGCCATTGCCAGAGTAAACCGTGTTTTCCCAGAAAAATCTGGAGGACTTGTGGTGGATTATATCGGCATTGCTGGAGCATTAAAGAAAGCCATGCACGATTACACAGGGCGCGACAAAAAGAACTTCGGGAATCAAGACATCAAGCAAACTGCTTATGAACAATTTCTGGAAGCAATCAGCATGTGCCGTTTGTGTATAAGTGATTTAGTGGATTACTCCACATTTGCGACATGTACCAATCTACAAAGAAGCAGACTCATTCGAGAAGGACTGGATACATTGCTGATTCCCGATCGGATGGTGCCCGGCTGCCCAAGCGAACGAACCATGTATGATGAGAATGGTAACATCATACATGTGCACTGTGATCCTGTACTGACTCCCGTAAGTGAGGTATTCTCAGAATATAGCAAACGTATGATGCAAGCAGCAACAATTTGTCGCAGTATTCTGACACCGGAAGAAAAATTTGAAGAAGCATACTTTGAAGCTGTACGTACTTTATTTATCCGCTTGACCAGTAAGGCTCCTATCACACGGAAGATAATAGACGAACGCATCTCAGAATTGCTTAAAGTTGCGATTCAATCAGATGGTGTTGTAGAAATTATCAATACTAAAGGGGAAGAGTTTTCTCTCTTTGATGAGCAATTCTTGAATGATGTTGCCAATATGAAGGAGAAGAATCTAGCTATTGAAATGTTGAAAAAGTTACTTGCTCAACATATCAAAAAACATCAAAAAAAGAATCTAACACAAGCTGAATTGTTCAGTGAAATGTTAGATAAACGCTTGGCTGAATATCTCCGTGGTATGATTTCCAATGAAGAAGTGATAAAGGAACTTCTGGAAATGGCTAAGTTAATGAAGCAACACGCAGAAGAAGGTAATGCTCTTGGTTTATCTGATGAAGAGCAGGCATTCTACGATGCGTTGACACGACCTCGGGCCGTCAAGGATTTCTACGAAAACAATCAACTGGTCGCCATGGCAAGAGAGATCACAGATGCACTCAGGAAAAACCGTACTTTGGATTGGAGACAAA
Source organism: Bacteroides sp. AR20 (assembly GCF_964250605.1). NCBI lineage: Bacteria > Pseudomonadati > Bacteroidota > Bacteroidia > Bacteroidales > Bacteroidaceae > Bacteroides > Bacteroides sp. AR20. The sequence goes on from NZ_CAXUGK010000007.1 coordinate 15,673, forward strand.
AGGAAACAGCTCGCGCTAAAATGCGAACGATGATAAAACGTCTTCTAAAGAAGTACCATTATCCACCAGAAGAAGCACAAAATGCTATTGAAGTTGTAATGCGTCAATGCGAACTTTGGGCAGATAATGAAGAGTAAATATACCGTTAAATGATTGACTATCATAAAATGAGACAATATAATCGTATCATGTTAGGTGAAGGTGGAAAGTACATTCAAGACTGCCTTGAACACAACTACATCGGGGTCAACTTTATAAAAGAGGAGGATTTAACATCCTATCCTCACAATGATGAAAATAGCTGGCGGCATCATATGATTGCCAAATATTTAGAATGCAATCCTGAGAAATCTATGGGTACAGCTAGAACATCCATTGGATTTCTTTGGACTGTATGCTATGGACTAAAGATAGGTGACATAGTTCTTGCTCCCAATGGAGAAGGTGGTTATTGTGTGGCAGAGATTACCGGGAACTACCACTATGTTCCCAATCAAGCTCTTCCACATCGTAGACAAGTGCAATGGCTAAATATTACCATTCCCAGACAAAGCATGTCTAAAAGTCTGCAAAACTCCACAGGCTCAATCGGTACTTGCTGTAACATCACTAAATATACTGAAGAGTTGGAACAGTTGATAAGTAACGAAAAGCCATTTATTGCACCGGTTGTTCAAGCAAAAGTAGAAATGTACAAAGAACGCAGTCTGCACCGACTCCTTACTAACTATCTTCTCAGCAAAAGTATCTATTCCAAGACCATTTTCCATGAGAATAGCTTCAAAAGTGCAGACCAAGCTCAAAAGTGGGTGCATCCTGATATGGTGGGCGTAGAATTTCACGAGTTTCAAGAGACTGCAACCCGTTCCTTGCTGAAAGCTACAGAGACCAAAGAGTACATCGCTTTGCATTCGTATGAACTAAAGCGTACGATTGAAAACGACCACCAACTGAAGGAGTATTTCTTTCAAGCCCTCTCCAACAGCAGTTGGGCCAATTATGGGTACTTGATTGCATTTGAAATCAATGAAGATCTGATGGAAGAGATAGCCCGTCTCAACCGAGCCTTTGGTATAGGAATCATCCTATTATCTCCTTATACAGATGCAACTAAAGAACTCTTCCCAGCTCGTAGAAATGAGTTGGACTATTATACCATAGATAAACTCTGCCGAATAAATGCAGACTATAAAAGTTTTATTAATAAAGCAACTAGTGTCCTCAATGCACAAAAAGAGTTCATTGAAGATGTAAAGGGAGGACTACAAAAGTTCTGTGACAAAGGATTCGACACTCAAGAGGAGGTTATCGAATATTGCAACAAGCACCATATTCCTTGCTAGTCTGCTAAGTTCAAATCTGTTTTAACGAAATATTATGCTCAGACTTCGCTGCGTAGTAGAACGAATAACCTACCAGAATCCCGAGAACGGGTATTCGGTAATGAGGGTCAAGGTCAAAGGCTATGACGACCTGGTGACACTGGTGGGCAACCTGCTGGAGGTGCCTGCCGGAAGTGTGCTGTTGTGTGAGGGCGACTGGAAGGTGGACAAACGCTACGGCAGCCAGTTCGTATGCCAATCGTGGGAGGAAGTAATGCCGGCCACAGTCTATGGCATCGAGAAATATCTGGGAAGCGGACTGGTAAAAGGCATCGGTCCGAAATTTGCCCAACTCATCGTCCGTCAGTTTGGTCTGGAAACCATCGATGTGATCGAGACAGACATCGAACGGCTTTACGAGGTGCCGGGCATCGGAAAAAAACGCGTGGAGAAGATTCGCGAGAGTTGGGAGAAGCAGAAGGACATCAAGAATGTGATGCTTTTCCTGCAGGGGTATGGTGTCAGTACGGCCTATGCGGCCAAGATTTACCGCCAGTACGGCAAGGAAAGCATCGACAAGGTAAAGGAGAACCCTTACCGACTAGCAGACGACATCTGGGGCATCGGCTTCAAGACGGCCGACAGCATTGCAGCGAAGATGGGCTACGAAAAGAACGACCTGCGCCGCTGTAAGAGTGGCATCATCTATACCTTGAATCAGCTGGCCAACGAAGGGCATGTCTATGCTGAAGAGGAACAGTTGGTCAAAGCAGCGTTGGAATTGCTGGAAGCGGACGAAGCGCCTATCCGTGAGGCTTTGAGTAATATGGTGCAGACGGATGACTTGAAGTTGGAAGACGAAGCCATCTATCTGCCGCCTTTCTATTTTGCCGAAGTAGGTACGACCAACAGGCTGCAGGCTTTGCTCCGTGAATCAGGACAGGATCTCTTTGCCAAGAAGATGGATGTGCAGGCTTTATCGAAGGAAACAGGCATTGAATATGACGAGGTGCAGTTGCAAGCCATCGAGGAAGCCATCCGTTCAAAGGTGATGGTATTGACGGGTGGACCGGGTACCGGTAAGACGACCACTACGCAGGGTATCATTGCGGCTTTGAAGCATATGGGACTCCGCATTCTGCTGGCGGCTCCTACGGGGCGGGCAGCCAAACGTATGAGCGAAGCCACCGGCATGGAGGCCAAGACCATTCACCGGCTGCTGGAGTTCAATCCGAAAGACGGCTACAAGCGGAACGATGAGAATCCCCTGGAAGGGGACGCACTGATTGTGGACGAGTGTTCGATGATTGACATCATCCTGATGAACAACCTGATGAAGGCCATCCCCTCTTCCATGCGCGTGGTCTTCGTGGGCGACATCGACCAGTTGCCGAGTGTAGGTGCCGGCAACGTGTTGCGCGACATCATTGAGAGTGAAAAGATTCCGGTCATCCGGCTGACCCGCATTTTCCGTCAGGCACAAACCAGCCGCATCGTAATGAGTGCCCATGCTATCAACCAGGGACGTTTCCCTGATACGAGCAACGGCAAGCAGACGGACTTCTTCTTCATCCAGCAGGAGGAGCCGGAAAAAGTGGCGGAGGACATCGTCAATCTAGTGAAGAGTAGACTGCCGAAAGCCTACAGCCAAAGGGTGAGCAACATTCAGGTACTGACTCCCATGCAACGGGGTGTGGTGGGTGCTGCCAATCTGAACATGGCTCTGCAAAATGCACTGAATCCTTCCCAGATTGCCTTGAACCGGGGCGGCTATTCCTTCCGTCAGGGCGACCGGGTGATGCAGCTGCGCAACAACTACGACAAGGATGTGTTCAACGGGGACCTCGGCTATGTGGAATCGGTGGATATGGAGGAACGTACGCTGCTGGTGAACTTTGAGGAGCGTCTGGTAGAATACGAAGCCTCAGAACTGGATGAGTTGACACTGGCCTACGCTACGACCATTCACAAGTCGCAAGGATCGGAATATCCCATCGTGGTGATGCCTGTTCTTATGACACACTATGTTATGCTTCAGCGTAACCTGATTTATACGGGCATCACCCGTGCCAAGAAGATTTGCGTGCTCATCGGTACCAAAAAGGCGCTCTCTTTTGCCATCCGCAACATGTCGGTGCTGAAACGGAACACGAAACTGAAGGAGCGTCTGAATCCAGAATTGGCAAAACCCACGGAGAAGAAGTTGGGCAAGATTTATCCGATGAATGAACCTGTTATGGAAGCAGCCGCCGAACCCAGCGAAAGCTACGGAAAGGAACAACCTACCATTAAAACGAAAATGAATGACAACCATGATGACCATTGATACTACCAATATGTGTTCCCACCTTCAAAAGAAGCTGTTTCTACAGGGAGGTGAATACTATCCGATATGGAAAGCCATACAGGAGGATAAAGAAATCACTGCAGTGGTACGCAGTCGACAACTCCATATCTACCGCAACGGCAAGAAAGTACTGATTCTGGCAGGTAAGGCGCAGCCTAAAATTGTCAGAGAGGACAAGCTCAACGAGCTGATTCGATAAATTCAATACAACCATTCACCATGAACAAGATAGATAAAAGCAATGTGATAAAAGCAATCATAAAAGAGATTGCCAAGCAATACAAGTTAAGCTACCAGCCAACTGATTGTACCTGTGATGACAATTGTTCGGAAGTAACAGTCAAAGCGGATAATGACTGGAATACCTTGCAGGAGCAATTGAAAAGACAAGGCATTGACCATATTGACTGGTATGAAAATATCTGGAAACAACTGGAAAATCCGGGAAAAACAGTTCTGAAAGACACTCCCTTTAAAAGAAGAAAACGGTTTTTCTTCAAGGAATGTGCCATCAGCAGATGGAACAGATATAATCCGGAAGAATGGTGGGAAGATGTAGATGAAGGAGAACAATTGGTACTGATTCGTGATTACAACAACAAGCATGATTTCAATGCAGTTGCCATAGCCTTTGCCGGAGACTATGAAGGTGACCCTGAGAATTTCGATTTCGAATACATCATCGGCTACGTTCCCCAAAGCGATAACGAACTGATTGCTCAATTGATGGACCAAGGCTTGCACAATACTTTCATTGCTGAACTGACTACAAAGAAAATGAATGGCACCATGAAAGAGCGTCTACGCATGACTATCTATGTCCAAAGTGACGAAGAACTGGAAGATATGGAAGCCCTATCCTGCAACACCTTTGCTGTGAAAGTAAACAAAGATGACTTTAAGGGCATTTCGAATGAACTTGAAAATCTCGGATCTGTAGAGTTTCAATGGGGTGGATTCCCCATATCGCTGAAAGACCTTCCTCAAAAGAATGACGAGGTAATCTTCCTTTGTCCCGCAGGAAGAAAGACCAGGTTGTATCGCATGAAAGTGATGGCACGGGGAGAATATGAAGCCGCTAAATTTCTGGATGTTGAACCGGTGGATTTAATGTTTGACGATGACACTACGATTTTTATCCTGACCAATATCCAGGGGCCATTGAGCTGCAAAAACAAAGACCTGGAGTTCCTGGACTTCCAGCAAATCCCTACCAGCGAACCAGAGGGAAGACTATCTCCGGATATAAAGGAACATTTCAAACAATTATTTGATTGCGAGTAATATGTGATAGTCAGTATTCAGTAGATTTGAAAACCAAGAAAGCGAACAAACAAAACGGAGCAGGCTGTAACAGTTTGCTCCGTTTTTGCATGTTATCACTTCGCCTTCGGCAACCGGATTTTCTTGTTCTTCTCCTCCCAGGCATCCACATAGTTGTTCAGCGCTTCGGAGATAACATCCTTCAAGAGGATGCCTTCCACGAGGGAAATGTACTTCACTTTGCGAACCAAATCCGGATCCACGATGAAGGTGGCGCGGATTTCCTGGGGCTTCTTGACACTTTTGGCTGTTTCTCCTTTCTTGGGGCGACCCACATTCTCCCTGCGTTTGGCATCCAGTTTGGACTTCAGTTGCTCGGGAGCAGCCGTTTCGGTTGTTTCCTGCTTAGAAGATGCTTTTGCAGGTGCTGCCTTCGGAATTTCCTGCTTATCATCTTGAGCTGCTGGCTGTTCCGCTTGTTCTGCGACTTGTTCAACAGCTTTTTCCTTAGGCTGTTCCTTTGCCAGTTCTGCTTGATTGGCTTCACCCATGAAGCCGTCCATCAATAAGGATAAATTCTTCTTACTCATATTGCTTACTTTATTACTTGTTTACTTGCTGATTTACTTACTATGTTACCAATAACCTTTGTGAATAGTCATATAGTAATATAGTTTACCAATTTTCCTCCCGACTGATTATTTCATCGGTCAGTGTGCGATAGTCCGCTGCACCATTGCTTTTCGGGTCGTATTCAAAGATGGTCTGACCGGACAGCGGCATCTCGGCTATGGCGATATTCTCACGGATTTTCGTCTGAAACACCTTCTCTCCGTACCGTTTTTCTACCATGGAAATCACTTCCTTGTTCAGCTTCCGGTTATTGAACCGGGTGAAGAACACTCCACCCAACTCCAGCGTCGGGTTCACTCGGCGCTTCACCTCCCGGACTATATCATCCAGCATGGTCAAGCCTTTCAAGGGCAAGGCTTCGGCAGTAAGCGGTATGTAGAGTTTGTCCGCTGCCACCAGCGCATTGGTGGTTACGATACCGAGTGAGGGCGAACAATCCATCAGGATGTAGTCATACTTCTCCTTCTGTTCATCGAGGTAGGATTTGAGGATGCCCTCCCTTGCCATCATGGTAGCCATGTCTATTTCGGCTCTTGCCAAATCCAATGAAGCCGGAACGAGGTCAAGATTTTCTCGGACGGAAACGATGGGCAGCGGTTGGTCTTTGACCAGGGTGTCATAGATGCTCGTTTCCGGGTCTTCGTTCTGCGTCAGCGTGAACGTGAGGTTCTGCTGTGCATCCAGGTCAATGAGCAACACACGTCTTCCTTGCAGGGCGAGCGCTGCACCTATACAGGCTGTCGAGGTGGTCTTCCCGACTCCACCTTTCTGATTGCCGATAGCGATTGTCAAGTTATTTCCTTTCATTATCTTCAAGATTAAAAGTTTACTATTCCATTTTTTCTTTACTTACAAAAATACTTTATTACTTGCTGATTAGGCAGAAAGCTTACTCATTTATTCTGCGGAAATATCACTTTTCTGATGATTTTATTTCCTTGTTAATCAACCATTAAATAAACATTAAACAAATATCAGACAAACATCAAGATGGTTTTTGTCCTGCTGAACAATCTTCCCTATATTCAAGTATTGGCAAGCAGAAAGAGCGTCTTAATTCAGTATGAAATAATTTGTCAATACATTTCGCATGGTATGCTTTTAAACTCCGACCCACGCCTCACGGCGGAAGTCGGAGCGGAACATATATAAGGAATTTACGCTGTCTGTTTGGCTGCGAGTATCTGATGGGCATGGGCATTGACCAGCCGGACAATCCGGTCGTGGTGCGGAGTATTCGTATTGCACAGCCCTCGGCTCTGTATCACTTTCCCCTCGGTCAGTGAAAACTCAATCGTTTCGATGGGATTCCCCTCCTTGTCATGAGCCGATAGTATCAAGCTGTCCGCCTTGGCATAGTATTCGCATTGGAAGACACAATGATGCAGGGCATTTCCCTCGGTTTGGAAGGCCTCCAGACTATCGAGTACCGAAATCACCAGGTCTTTGTCGGTGATGGTGATACCGAAGTAGCGTGACTTCTCCTTGTAGAACTCGGCTTCCTTCCGTTTGGCTCGCTGCATCTGCTCCTGGCTTCTGCGTTTCTGCTCCATTTGGTTGTGTCGGTTCATCCAATAGTCATGCTCGGCTCTGAGGTTCTGCGGACAGATATACTTGGGGTTGCAGATGTCCTTGCCACACTGCTCCAGCAAGCGGATGGTATCTGCCCACAATCCCATGTCCGAAGGGCGGTAGTGATGCCGGGTGGCTACTTTATACGACTGCCAGCATCGGTCAAGTTCCAAAGGTCGGTGTACAAAGTAAGACACGGCATGTAAATCTTTTGACTTGAGGATGGTTTCCATCCGGCTGTCTGTCAGCACGGCTTTCATCAGCTTCATCGGGTGGCAGTCGGGCAGCTTGCCTTTCATGCCGTTGCGTTTCAGTTCGGGCAGCAACCGATAGTGCGGATAGACATAGGTGTCTGCAATGAGCCAGTGAACTTCGTTCGGTCGCTTCAAGGAGATTTCGGATGCCCAATCAAAGCAGTCCACATAATAGCTCAATGTCCTTGCCCTTGCCGTGACAGCCAACTTGCCTTCGGCATTAAGCCACAAACGGCATGCTTCCCAGTAGTCTACCTCCATCGGCATTCCTTTCCGGAAGGTCGTTTCCAAACGGAATACCCGTTGCACCTGCAAATGGTCTATTACTTCGAGGGAAGAAAAGTAGTAGGCTTCCTTGATGGTGCGTTTGAGGGTGTCCTTTATCTGTAAGCGAGTACCGCAATAAGGGCAGCAGACAGACTTGCCTTTTCCCTCATAGTCGAACTGCCTGCTACAATCGCCACAGGTACATTTGTGTGCGGAAGTACGGAAGCAGACATGTCCTGCCACTTTCCGCACTGCCCATGTTATCACTTTGGGGCTTAGGACGGTCAGCTTCTCATTGGAAGCTGCCACCTGTTTTTCTATTTTCGTTCTTGCCTTCATAGTTCCATGCCTTGAAAGAGTGAGAGTTCTTGAATGGGTTTGGGTTGCGGTTTGGCTGCTTTTGGTCGGCTGTTGCGTTGCTGCAACTTTCGCATTTCCTCCTCCTGATACCGCTTGAGGGCAATGGCTCGCTGTTCTGCCTTCTCAGCCTCAGTCAGCTCAATGTGATGATTCACTACCACATTGCAGTCCATCGGCTTGCCAATTTCCAAATGAGGTTCATCTATCGCATGGACTGCCATGGCATAAACCTCCATGTCGCTGAAACCGCAGCAGCCGGATTGCTGTACGGCATGGAAGATATAGTTTACCACATCGTCAATGGTGCGTGTGGTGGTTTCATACTTGGCACGGAAGAGTTCATCTTCCTTGGCTCGGTTATCAAGATAGTTCTTGATGAGTTTCTTGAAATGGTCAGTTCCTTTCATATGTTCCTATGTTTAAGCGTAAATAATCATCAGCAGTCACCGGCTGTATTCAGCGTACCATAACGTGGCAGTCCACCACTTCGGCAGGAAGTCCGAAAGCCGGATAGTGTGAGAAGTAAGGGAAACATTCTCCCTCTTGTTCCGTTGCGGTAGTGATACCCATGACCTTGTTCTCTGTGTACCACTGGTCAATCAGAGCGATTTCTTCATCCGTCAGTCCGGTTGCATCCGAGTTGAACAGATAGCAGAGTGCCCATGTCGGGATGGCTTCAATGAGTGTGTCCATAGCGTTTTCTTTTTAAGTTCGTTACTCCTTGAATTAGATAGGAAGCAGTTCCAGCAGTTTCTTTAGTGGAATGGAATTGATGTCCGACTTTAGGAAGTGAACTATCCATTCCGGCTCTTCAAAAAGCGGGTGCATGGGTTCCACACTGAAATCGTCCCCGGTGGAATAGCAGTCGATATGTGCGAAGTTGTTGCCGTCCTTCCGGATGTGTGCATAGAAAGGAGGCATACCACAAAAGCACTTGCGGAGACTCTCTCTGTCCCACTGCAGGGTAAGTTCGTAAACACTGCCCTTATAGAGCATCTTTTCTTTTCGGTCTTTAAGTTTGTATGCCATAGCTGAACTAATTTTTTCCCTTTGGTTTGAAGCCTTTCGGCTTCTCACTCCCGGGTGATTTTTACGATGCCTCTTCTCACGAAGGGTGTAAGGGACGGAAGGCAAATGTGGCAAGGGGAAAGCAGACGGAATACCCAATTTGGCACAAATTGTGGAAGGCTGCCGGCTGCTTTCCTTGCAGCCAAGCAAAGCGCCATTTGCTGCCGTACCGACCCTTCGTTTCTTTGTATCGGAAAATTCATCGGGAGTGGAAATGCCTGACTAAGGAAAGAATCCGCCAGCTGTTAAAGATGAATGTTTAACTTTTAATCTATCCGAAAACTCACTATCTTTGCAGGCCCTGAAAATAAATGTTCAGAAAGGCACGATAAAGCACAGAATTAATCACCAAGAACAATGAAAGATCAAATACGCTTATTGAGAGACTGTTTCCATAACGAGATTCCGGCTGTTGTATTCCAAGGAAATGACAGCTGCGCCGGAGAGATACTGGAAGCCGCCAAAGAAATTTATCAGAAACACGGTTGTAGCGAGGAATTCCTTTACGACTGGCAAATGCTCATCAACGAAGTGAAGGCTTACCAGCAAGAGAGTCCGGAACAGGTACAACTTCCGAAGTTGACCCATACCGAAGCAGAACTTATTCGGGAAGAAATGAAACAGAAAGGCATAGTTTACTGATTTGAGCAGAACTCTATACATTCAACCAAAGAACAACCCATGAAAGATTTTGCAGCCATAGACTTTGAGACCGCCAACAACGAACGCTCATCCGTTTGTTCCGTAGGCATTGTCATCGTACGCAACGGAGAGATTGTAGATTCCTTCTACTCCCTCATCAGCCCCGAGCCCAATTACTACAACTACTGGTGCAGTCAGGTGCATGGCCTTACCCGTGAGGACACCGAAGATGCCCCGGTCTTTCCAGAGGTATGGAAACAAATAGAGCCGTTGATCGAAGGTCTTCCCCTGGTGGCTCATAACAGTCCGTTTGATGAAAGCTGTCTGAAAGCGGTGTTCCGTGTCTATCAGATGGACTATCCCGACTATCCGTTTTACGATACACTCAGCGTTTCTCGCCAAACCTTGCCTGAACTGGAGAATCACCAGCTGTACACCGTAGCAGCAGCTTGCGGTTATCAACTAGATCACCATCATCATGCACTGGCCGATGCAGAAGCTTGTGCGTGGATTGCTAGAGAAATCTTGTAATTTACAGAAATATATTCTTTTGATTTAATGAAACTGACTGAAAAGGAAAAATGTCTGCTCGGCCAACTCTACGATGCCAACTATGATGCTGAACTGATTGCAGAACGAACAAAGTGCAAGGACCTCTGCTTTCGCTATAACCAGCTGTTGCCATCCCGTATCGAAGAACGGAAGCAACTGCTTCGTGAACTGTTGGGAAAGACCGGAAAGGACTTTCTCATCGAACAACCTTTCTATTGTGACTACGGCTATAACATCAACTTGGGTGAAAACTTCTACAGCAATGTGAACTGCGTCATCCTGGACGGAGCGCCCGTTACCTTTGGCGACAACGTGTTTATTGCTCCCAACTGCGGATTCTATACAGCAGGTCATCCCTTGGATGTGCAGCAACGGAACCAGGGACTGGAATATGCCAAACCCATTCATGTCGGCAACAATGTATGGATAGGTGCCCACGTCAGCGTATTGCCCGGTGTCACCATCGGAGACAACTGCGTCATCGGTGCCGGAAGTGTAGTAACCAAAGACATTCCAGCTAACTCCCTGGCCGTTGGCAACCCGTGCAGAGTCATCCGCTCCATCTAGGCTACAAAAAAGTCCCGATGCTCACGCACCAGGACCTTGATAAAACAATCAAAATTTGAAAACATGAGAAATAAAACCGTACTGTTTTATTTCTTCGCTGCCGCCAACGATAGTTTTCTGAACTGCTTCAGCAATGGTTCCATTTCAAGTGATACACAGCGGGCACGTTGACCGGCTGCCTTATTTCCTTTTTCGGCTTGAAGGGCTGCATCCTTTTGGAATGCCTCCATCTTCATCTGGAGTTGTGCGAGTAATTCATTCATAATCTTTGCATTTAGAAGTTATACCTAATAGATACTTATCACCGGTCTGAACTTATGCGCCTGGTCCTTCGGAGTCTCCTGAATGGTTCCCGACTGCATCGAGAAGAGCCAGGCCTTGCTGTCCTTTTGCCCTTCCACTTCGGTGGAAGTCCACAGCCAGCAGTCACCGGGCTGCAGACTGATGGGTAATCCGCCGACCGCCTCTATCCGTTGGTTGACTAACCCAATTTGCTGATAGAGGTAAGTGAGCTGCTTCACCGAAGGGATGTAGGCGGACTGACCGTAGCGCCACATATCGAAGACATAAACGGCTAAGGGAGATTTCACTTCCTCGTTGCGGTACATGGCATGGGTGTTCTCGTTACCGTCTTCCTTTTCCAATGAAGCTGACGTTTCCTGTTCGACACCCAGACTGTCGGCAAAGGCTGCCGATGCGACGTCCCTGATGGAAACGGCATAGCCCAAAGCTTTGATCTCCGGATTCCGGTTCACATGATAGACAATGGCCACCGGTTCCTTTTGGGAGGAACTGAACTTTTCTTTGGACAGCACACTGCCATCCGAGCAGACTACATCACCAACCTGAAGGGAAGAAGCTATGGATTGGTTTCCTTCATGGTCACATTCTTCGCAGGAGGTAATGAATAAGGTACTTCCTGCCAATAACGATAAGAACAAGTTTCTCAGTTTCATAGCAGCGGTATTTCAAATGATTTGACTACAATTTCCGCCTCCTTATCGAGGATGAACCAGTATTCCGAGTGGTAAGGCTTTCCTTTTAAGGTCTTGGCTTCAAAATCTATCTTGACCTTCCATCCGTTGAAAGGCTTCTTTTCTTTGGCTTTATGCGGATTTGCTCCCTCAAGTTCTCCATAAGCTATCAAAGCCCGGAGCGTGGTCATGGCATCCAACTGACGGGTGACCTGATCACTCATTGCGGCATCGTCCTTGTCGAGGTTCTGGAAGTAGTCCGTTTCTTCCATCAACTTGTGGCCGTACTGCATCAGGTGCATGGATAATGCAGCCTTCTCGTGTGGATTGACATATTCCTTGCCGAATACCGAATCTGCCTTGCTGATGCCCTTGATTTGGATGGACTCCGGATTATCGACAGTTGCTTTCAAGGCTCTCTCTGCGATTTCCACCGCCCGTTTCTCGGGTCGGTCGGAACAGCTGGCGAAGTAAAACAGTCCGCCCCAGAAGCAGACAGCGGTTACCAGCATGATAATCATTTTCATTCCCGGTTTCATATCTTCACGATTTGGAGTTTGTCGGGAGAAAGGCCGAGACGCTTGCGGTAGATGGTGCCGTCATCACGATACATCTCCAGTTCGTTGGAGGTGATTTCTTTTTCACAGATTTCCTTGGCTTCTGTCAGACTCAGCTGGTGGCCACCGATGTTGCGCCAGATGGCGAAGTTGCACGGTGCCTGCTGGTTGCTGTAATTGGAGCAGTTGAAGGCGCGTGTACCCACCCGAATATCACCGCTACAATGCGGACATTTGCCGATGACGGACTGCATGTTGATGGCACCATTGTCTGCCAGTTCCAGCACGGAAGGGAAGGCTTTTCCCTCCTTGGAAGCAAAGCCGTCCAACAGGATGAAGCGGTGCTCCAACAGTTCGGTGATTTCTTCGTCACTCATCTTGCGGTTGCCGATAATGCCGTTGATATTCAGCACACAGGTAGGTTGTTCGGCGATGTTGTTCTCACAGCGGTAGCCCTTGCAGGTCTTTACCACGTTGCCGCCACACAAGGGACAGCGACCGATTATTTTCTTTTCCATACGCTTTTGTTTTTGGATGATTTATTTACTATATAATTCTGTTACTTGTTGCTTTGATTACTTTCTTATTTCCTTACTTGATTACTTTGTGATTAGCTGATTAGTAAGTTAGTTTACCTATTTACCATTTCAGGCTGTAGCCCTGGTTCCAGTCCGAGATGATACCGCCGATGATGTTCTTGCCGGACATCACGTTGGCCCATCCTTCGGGATCGAGCGAGAACCAGAGGTCGTTCCATGAGAGTGTGCGTACCTGCCAGGCCAGAATAAACAGGTCGGTGTTGATGGCTTCCAAACAGCTGACAACCTCGTTGGCGATGTAGTAGCGTTCCGAAGCGTTCAGCAAGTTCACCTTGTGCTTCTCGTTCTTGCCGTCATCTCCTGTCACGTCATATTTGCCCGAAGTCACCAGCTGTTTCATGAAGGGAAAGAGTGCCGTCATTTGGGTGGCGGCATCCGTCAGCTCATCCGATACCATGGCCGCAATGACGGTTCCCTTCAGATTGCCGCCTACCGATTTGAGGAGCAGACTGCAGTTCTGCGGGATTTCCTTGGCCACCAGTTCCCCAGCCCGCTTAATCTGGTAGAGGTTCTGCATGGCGCCCTGCGCATTCGAGAGGTAGTCCAGCATCTTGTCTTCCACCTGGTGAATCCGCTCCAAGGAAGCGGTTACGGCCACTTCCGCCGCAATGATTTTCTCCTGCGTTTTCTTGCGGTCCTTGTGAATCTTCTTCAAGGCTGCGGTCTGCCCCAGTACGGCAGAAGTCAGCGCCGGGTCGGTCTGTTGGGCAAAGAGCGGAGTCTTGCCTATCAATAAGCCAACAGCAGCGATTAACAAGGAGCGTTTCCATCGTCTTACATTCATACGTTTATAATTTAGGGCCTGCATTTCTGCGTTCGGCCAGGTTATTGATTTGGTCCTGTTTGGTCGGATGCAGCCGCACCTCCATCGGTTTGTTGAGCAGACAGTCGTTCCAGTCCTTGAATGCCTTGGGAGGAAGCCATTGTCCCATATCGTATCTGACCGACAGGTGTTCCTTGACCTGCACCTGAAAGGGTCGCTCCGGATCAAGCCGGAAGGAACGTCCGTTCGCTTCCACTTCCAGACTGTCACGGGTTCGGTTGATTTTCAAGGGGATGTTCTCTACCAGCGCCATCATGCGCAAGCCGTAGATACGACCGGGCAGGTCATTGTCGAAACAGTCAAACGGACGGGCTCCGGGAAAGCGGTTCAGCACCTGCCGGATTTGTCCATCAGAGAACGTGCCGCCCAGTGATACCAGGGCAATTTCATTGGTCAGTTGCTTCCGGTTCCATTGGTAGAATGCCATGACATCGAAAGCCGACTCACAGAAGAAGACACTCTTCACCACATTCGGATAGCCACCTGACAAGTCAGCCACCCATGCAGAAGAACTGGAATCACTTCCGGCAGCCTTGGATTTGTAACCGCCGTACCCTCGCATTTCGTAGCCCCGGACCTTGTCATTCTCTCCGTTGGTATAAGGGAAGCCGATGTTGTAGCCGTCAAAGTTCTCGTTCTTCCTGTCGCGGATGAGCCGGATGAACGGAGCAAAGGTGCGTACCGTTTCATCGGACAATCCCCTTTGTTGGAAGATGGCCGGAATCTTATCGGGATTTATCGGCTTCACCTCATACCTGGAGCTGTCGAAGGTGGCATGATACCTGACTGACTGCACATACTCCCTGTCCTCGCGGTATTCGGGTTCGGGCATGTTGGCAAAGCGTGACAGCACCTTGGCTATCTTCTGCCATTCATCCTTGCCCGACACGTTGAAGGCATTCAGGTTCTCCCGGATGAGTGTAACTACATCCCCCTTGGAACCGTCGCGGCGGAAGAACCGCTGGGAAGCCTTGTCCTGGGGGTGGCAGATTACGAGCGCATCCCGCTTTTCCTTGCCGTCACCCAACACCAGCTCCATGTAGCGGCCCACACCGGCCTTGCGGTCGAGGCGGTAGCCGAGCGCATAGGCTACATCGTCGATGCCTACCTTGGCTTTGAGGTCCTTGAAGTTTACCTTGTAATCAGTCATGGTTCATGGATTTAAAGATTCTACATGGTATCAGATGCTTAACTTGGCACCCACGGCCTGCGTGCGTTTGAGATTGGCTATCTCCGGCTCGAAAGTCTTGTGCGCCGTCATGTTCAGGAAGGCAGCCTTGTCCTTGTAGTCCGTCAGTTGGAAATAGGTCTTGGCCGTATCTTTCGATACCTTCTTCAACCCCAGTTCCACACCATCGTAGGAAGCACGGATGGCATAATCCCCGTTGCGTGTCTTCACGATGGCCGCATTCTTGAACGGCACTTCCTCTCCTTCGCCCAACGGGGCAAACGGGTCGTTCTTCGTCAGGTAGGGCTGTTCGTTGAGTGCCAGCCGCTGTTTGTCCACCTGGTCCAGAATCAGATCTGAAGCCTTGTTCACGTCCGCCATGACGGAAACGATGAACTTCGGTTCCTGCTTCAGCACCCCAATCCAGGAATCCAGATAGGCTGCGGAGTTGTCCGTCACCTTCATGTCAAAGCCCATCGAATGGCAGATCATGGCAGCCGTCAGTTCGGCTACCAGTTCCTCCTTGGCGTATTTCGGGTCTCCGAAGCGTCCGCCCATCTCGCGGTTGAGCCGTTCAGGGGTCATGGTGGAGTGTGACATCTCATGCAGCATGGTGGAATAGAACTCCATGCCGCCCCGGTAGATTTCCTCGGGGGTATCGCCGATGTTGAACTGCTCCTTCATGGGCAGCACCACGATGTCCTGAGCCGGTGAATAGAAAGCTCCGTCCACCCGCTTGTCCGCCTGTATGGGACAGAGCCAGCCTTGCGTCTCAATCATCCGGTCGAGCGCGGCATGGACATACATGCCTTCCTTGTCCCGAAGTTCGGGCACCTTGAACTTCTCCATGAGTTTCTGCACCCGTTCGGGCTGCACCTCCGCCAGGTTGGTCTGGTCGATGTTGTACACGGGGAAAGCCTTGAAGAAGGGAATGACATCCATGCCTTTCTTCTCCTCCTTGCTCATGGCCTTATACTCATCCGAACTGACCTTATGGCCGTTCTTGTCCTTGACCAGCACATCCCAATAGACCACGGGGAAGGCTTTTTCACCTTTCAGTACATGGGCCTTGAGGTTGTGCGCCTGCTTGAAGGTGAGGTACACCGGCAGGCGGTAGCCCTGGGCTGCGGTCTGCAGCTGGAGGAAGAAGGAATTGGAACCCGAATAGTTGCGGCCACCCACGTTCTGCGGGAGACCTGCAAATCCGGATGCACCCCCAATCCAGCCTTTCTTCCAGTCGGAAGCCTTCATCTGCTCCATACGGGCAATCATCATTTCGGCAAAGCGGTCGATGGCTACCTGCCCGGCATTGCCGGATGTGTTAGTTCCATACGCCATAGCTTTCGTCATCCATTACCTGACGGTCCATCTGGTCGATGTCCGTCTGTTCAACATAAAACTCTGCGGATTCATCCGAAGGATCCGTGCCGTGGGTCTGGCACCACTCCAGATAATCCTCTGCACTGTCCCCATCCATCACAAAGCGGAGGAAGCCGATTTTACCGGCCTGAAGGAGTTCTACCAACTCCTCGTGTGTCTTTTTAGCTGTCATATCTTTTCGTCTTTTATTGTTTCTTGAATATTCGTTTGTTTTTCTTGATTTTGTTACATTTTCATGGAAGCCGACTTCTCCAACTTGTTGGTCACGGCTGAAAGCATCCCGGTAATTTCCGTATTGAGGTACTTGGCTGCAATCTGTTCCCGGGTAGCGGTCTTGGCTTTGAAGAGCGAGTAGCCGTCATCGAAGGAGATTTCATGCTTGCTGGTCTTGCCCTTGTCGCCCAGGTCCATCGACACCTTCCATTTGTTGTCGGAGTGGTCCTTGGCCACACGGACTCCTTTGGGGTCCACTCCTTCGGGAAGCTGGTACTTCTCGTAGGCAGACTGCAGGTGCAGGCGTTCCCCGAAGTTCTTCTCCACGAGTTGTGTGGGACTGACCACCCGGTCGAAGTAGGCATTCAAGTCCTCACGGGAAGCCACTGCTGACATCTTGGTGTCGCCCATCTGCACGTAGAACTTGTACTTGCCGTAATCTGGTCGTTGTTCGTCCTTTTCCTTATAGACATTGAACTTGTCGATGGTAATGGCACCATCAGGGCCGGACAACTGCTTCGGCATTTGGTACGCTTCTTCCGATACCTTCGGCATGAGTTTAGTCGGATAATACTTCTCCATCAGCTGCGGCACCGTCATGTCCTTCTTCTGGTATGCGGCCAAATCCGCTGCGTCCATCTTCTGCGGCTTCAGCTGTACGCCGTCAATCTTGGCGGTGAAGTACCAGTCCGCCGGATTGGTGGTGCTCTGGAACGCATGGCCGTGGCTGACTTTCTCGCCGTTGGCGGTAATCATCTGCGGTTCACGTGGCTTGCGTTCCTGCTTGGCTTCCGCTTTCTGCTCGGCCTGTTGTTCACTCTTGACTTCGGCTTTGGCTTCCGTCTTCTTTTCCTTGGCAGGTTTTTCCTCTGCAGCCGTCTTGACTGTCTTGGTAGGCTCTTCCTGCACAGCCTGTTCTTTCTTCTTTTTCGCCATAGTTTCCTGATTGAGGTTGTTTTCTTTTTTTGTTTTATCCTGGCTTTTCAATTCTTCCCCGACCTTCTCCTTGGGTTTCTTCATCAGTTTCGGCTGGTCTATCGCCTCGCATATGGCGACCCGTTGACCCGAGCGAATCAGCTTGGGCAGATGCTTGTCCAGTTCATGACGGGGAAAGGTCAGGAGTTTGATGGGGTCTTTCTCTAAAGGAAGAATCTTGTCTGATACCTTCAGCGCCAATATCACCGATGCCTTGAGCGCATCTTCCTTGTACATTTCGTAGAAGTCACCTTTACGGAAGAGCAGCACCGCATCGGGATGTTTCTTCTTCAATTCGTTGAACTGCCGGACAAAGCCGACATCCTTCTCTGCATTCTTCTTGACCATAGGGAAAAGGATTTAGAGTTTGAGACCTTTGGATTGTTCAGCTTTCGGAGCATGAAGTTTCAAAGCCCTTTCCTGCGACTGCTTGTCCACCACCTGCTGATATTCCCAGCGGTTCTTGTCCGTCATCACCAGTCCCAGGAACTCGGGATGCTGCTCGTCATAGCGGAGTTTCTGCTGACGTTCCCACTCTTTCATGTCGCCCTGGATGACCTTGAAACCTTGCGGTTCTTTCAAATCCACACCAACCGACACTTTCTCACCGCCTACATTCAGTTCAATGGGTTTTCCCTCGCGTACCTGCTGCTTCTGCTGCATGCCCAGTTCGATGTCGTTGACTTTCTCCATGTCCTTGAGCTTCTGTTCCAGCTGAACATCCGTAACCCGGCGATGGATAACGGATTTGGTTTCGGGATCGAGTTGCAGATACTGCTGGGTCTTTTCTCCGTTTACTTCCACGGCTTTCTGGATGACCTCACCCTTCTTGAGCCTTTCGGCTTCCTGTTCCGTGAGGCACAACACCTGGTTGCGTTCCTTTTCCAGTACGGCCCGTACCGGGTAAGCCATGAGCGCCGGGTTGCCGTATTTATCCGATACCAGCTGGAGTTTGAGGGGAAGTGTGATAAGGTCTCCGTTCCGGGCACTGATGGACACCTGCAAGAGCGGTGTGACCTCTCCGGAAGCCAGTTTCTCCTTCACTTCCTGAGGGAGGCTGTCGGCCTTTTCCCGGTCAATGCCCAAGACTGCCAGTTTCTCGTAGGGCAGCCTTTCAGAATGATTGATGTTGTGCATTTTCGTATTGTTTAAGTAAAACGATATATTTGCGGTCGGAACCGCCTTGAACACCCGCAAAAGTATTGTCAACCCTATCATTGAAAAGAAATGCACAACATCATTCTGACCGCCGTATTACTGATTCTTGGTTCCGCTTCAGCATCGGCACAGTTCTATACGATTACAAAAGAGAAGGAAATCCTACCTGAAAAGCAACAAAAAATGGCTCCTGATACCCTACAGAGGAGTTTGGGAGCTTATGAGTCTTGCAAAAAGGCAGAAAAGGACTCACTTGCCCTAGAGGTGCCTGTGAAACCGCTTTCGGAGCTATATGCCCGAAAAGTTTACGCAAGGGTGTCCCACGAAAAAGAACTTCCTGCACTTACTATTCCCAATCTCTATCAGGAAATCATCCGCAACGGCATT
Source organism: Bacteroides sp. AR20 (assembly GCF_964250605.1). NCBI lineage: Bacteria > Pseudomonadati > Bacteroidota > Bacteroidia > Bacteroidales > Bacteroidaceae > Bacteroides > Bacteroides sp. AR20. The sequence continues at coordinate 34,754 of NZ_CAXUGK010000007.1, forward strand.
CGGCATCCGAAGATAGTACTGGCACAAGCCATACTGGAAACGGGGTGGTTCCGTTCACCGCTCTGCCGAAACCGACATAACCTGTTTGGCCTTACCAATCCCAAAACCGGAAAGTACTATGAGTTCAACCATTGGACGGAAAGTGTCCGGGCTTACTATACCAAGGTGCAGTATCGGTATGGTCAAAAGAGCCGGATAAACTCCAGCGATGTAGATTATCTGAAATGGCTACGTGACATCGGCTATGCAGAAGACCCCAGATACATACAAACAGTGGTACAGGTGATGAAGCAGCATCTGTAGCTTGGAAGGCCAAAGAAAAAAGCACCTTTCTTTGCTCATTTCCATACTTTTTACGAACTTCGTGTCATTACTGCAACAACTCAGAAAAAGAAGAAACAACTATATAATGAAAGAAGAATGCTTGATATGCCAGGCTCCGCTGGAGTATCTGGGAACGGAAACGCTGATGGAATGCGCTCTCTGCCACCGACAGGAAATGAGCCAAACGCGCTGCATCAACGGACACTATGTCTGCAACGAATGCCATACGAAGGGAATGGATGCCGTCATCGGTTACTGCCTGAATGAAACGTCCAAAAATCCTGTTGAAATACTGGATCACCTGATGAGTCTGCCTTTCTGCCACATGCACGGACCGGAACATCATACGCTGGTCGGTGCTGCGCTCCTGACCGCCTACCGCAATGCCGGAGGTGAAATCGAGCTGCTGACGGCCTTGAAGGAAATGATGGCACGCGGACGCAAGGTGCCGGGTGGTGCCTGTGGGTTTTGGGGAAGCTGCGGGGCTGCCATCAGTACCGGTATGTGCATGTCCATCCTCTCCGGTGCCACCCCGCTCACTCAGGAATCCTGGGGACAAAGCAACCTGATGACGGCCCGGTCGCTGCTGAAAATCGGGGAAGTGGGCGGTCCCCGCTGCTGCAAGCGCAACTCCTACCTGTCCCTTCAGGCGGCTGCCGAATATTTCCAAGTAACAAAGGGTGTCACACTGGAAATGAAACCAATTGTCTGCCACCGCTCCGATGCTAACAACCAGTGTATCGGAAAGCGTTGTCCTTTTCATCCCTCACATACCATCCCTCAATCATGAAAATACTGATACTTTGTACCGGAAACAGATGCCGAAGCCAAATGGCTCACGGCATCCTGCAACAACTGGAACCTTCGTTTAAAGTCCATTCAGCCGGCGTTCGTCCGGCCAGTGAAGTTCATCCCCTGGCTGTTCAGGTGATGAAGGAAATAGGCATCGACCTGAACCAACACTATCCGAAACAGGTAGACCGCTATCTGAACGAGCCGTGGGACTATGTTATCACGGTCTGTGGAGGTGCCCGTGAAACCTGTCCGCTCTTTAGCGGTGAAGTCAGACACAGACTGCATATCGGCTTTGACGACCCCGATGCGTTCACGGGGACACCGGAAGAAATCATCACCGAGTTCAGAAGGGTGCGTGATGAAATCCGCGCCAGCTTTGAACAACTGGCGCAGGCTATCAGAGAGGAAGAATCCTGACATTTCAAATACGATATGGCTAAGAAGAAACACAAAAAGAAGGTAGAGACGGCTTCCTTTGTGGAAATAGAGAAAGACTTCGGTCTGTGGGAGGATTACATGGCTTTCGGACCACAATATGATACCGTCAATGATTGTCCGCTTATTCCCGGTGAAACGGAATGTGTACAGGAACTTCCATTCAAGAAACTGAGTGCGGAAACCAGAAAGGCACTCCGCTCTGCCATGGTCAACCGGGTGGTGGAATACTGGCAAAGTGAAAGGCTCATTCCTGAAGGAGGCATCGTCAAAGAACTGCGAAAGGCGGCCATTCAAGAAACTTACCAGCTTACCGGACAGTATGCCAAGGACAGTGATGAAGTCAAGCATCTGCTGAACGAGAGTATTGTACAAAGTATCAACAAGGAACTGCGTAAAGAAAAGAAAACCCAATCCTGATGATGACGAATGAGAAGCAGGAAATAATCCGGAACTCGGTATCGTACAAGCTGGTGCATGCGATAGCCCTATGGATGGACCGGCGCTTGTTGGATCCATTGATTGGTCTGGTGTTGCCCGGCTTCGGTGATGCGCTGACTTCGGTTTTAGCAGTGCCTTATCTTTATCTGAGCATTGTCAAACTGAAAAGCATTCCCCTGACACTGGCCATTGTCTGCAACATCCTTCTGGATGTACTTATCGGTATCATTCCTTATATAGGAGTAGTCGGTGATGTCTTCAAACGGGCATTTACCAGAAATGCGGCCATGATAAAGGGATATGTGGAGGGCGACAGAGCCATCATGCAGGAGATAGACCGGAAAGCGGTCGGTATGGCTTTTCTCATCGTGATTCTCTGCGGACTTATCTATGCCATGGTATTGGCTGCTGTAAAAATTGTGGAATGGGCTGGTTCCTTTTTCTAACAAAACGGATATGAGAACAGAACGAGTAATTATAGTCAAGCCTTATGCCTCACCTATAGGGGTATTGCTGCTGGGTTCTTTTGAAGACAGGCTCTGCTTGTGTAACTGGCGCACAACAGCTGAACATGGCCGACGGATGGACGAACGGCTGCAGACCAGACTTTCTGCGACCTATTTGGAAGGAACAAGCGAGATAATTGAAACAGCCCAATCCCAACTGGAAGAATATTTTGCAGGAAAGAGAATTACATTCCAAATGCCTCTTTTGCTTTCCGGAACTGATTTCCAACGGAGTGTATGGAAAGAATTATTACAGATTCCCTACGGAAGCACCCAGACCTATAAGGAGTTGGCTTGCCGTATCGGAAAACCTGCTGCCGTCCGTGCAGTAGCCAATGCCAACAATGCCAATCCTCTCTCCGTCATCGTTCCTTGCCACCGGGTGATTGGTAGCAATCGTAAACTGACAGGATATGGAGGTGGTCTGGAAATCAAGCGGCAACTGCTTTGTCTGGAAACTTGAATGAATGGCTTATGGAAAGAGAACGATGTATCCTACTAAACAGAGCAGATGCACCGGATAGAACGCATAGAACCCATACTTCGCCACCTTGCCATAGATAAACCCTCGTGTTCCATCATAGCTGGAAATCACCAGACATGCCAGCAAAGCCCCGACTATCCCATAGTGCATCATCAGCGGAAAGGCACAGAACAACTGCGCCTTTCTACCGGAGGGAAAAGAAGGATTGCAGACATTTCCCAACAGGTAAAACACCACCATCATCAGAATCCCCCGCCACTCATAGTCCACTCCGGACCAAGTGGCGAAACAAGCAATAGAAAGGATGACAGCCCCACAAAGGATGCCATCCTTTTTAAATGCTTCCATCGCAGCCAAAGCCAATACACCCAATGCCAGGGTGAAGAGTACATTGTGCGTTCCGTCCGCTCCGTTCAGCAAGTACCAAGGCACTTCACTGACTACGGCAAACCCGAGCAGCAGCAGGAAGTACTTCATCCGGTTTCGGGTATACCGGAAGCCTTCAGCTATGAGGAAGGCGAACACTGGAAAAGCAATGCGACCGAAGCAGCGCATGACCTCATAAAGAAGTGTGCCGTGCTCCATCAAGTAGTAGGCACTATGATCTGCCACCATCGAAAGAACGGCAATGACCTTCAGTGCGCTACCACTCAATGGAGGCAAAAGGCTTGAATGTTTATATGCTGATTGTAAGGATGCCATTATACTAATCATTTATGCCATACCCAGCAGTTCCTTGACCATTTTCTCCACTTCATCGTTCACCCGTTTGAAGTTGCGGTTCAGCATGATTTCCTTCTCGCGGTCGTTCTTGAACTCATAGATTTTCGGCAGCGGTACATAGTGGTCCTCTTCGTCCTTAATCTTCTTCATGTCGAAGTGCGTCTTGCAGAAGTACTTCGTGGTCTTGAACTCCTCCGACTGCTCAATGTCGAAGTGGTTCAGCATCCGCTCGTCCGTAGCCGTGAAGTCACGGGCAGCCTGACCCGCCAGCCAACCGGTCGCCATATCCGCAATCTTGGCAGCAGGCACCAGGTAGTCCATCTTTTCGGAGATGGTGGTCGATACCTTGTTGTCGTTGATGGAGATGGACCGGGAAGTCTGCTTCGCCTTGCCAAACACATCATTCTGCGCCCATTCCAGGGTTTCCTTGTTACGGGCAGCACCCATGAAGATGTTACCGCAGGTCGTGATAATCTTCTGCATGCCTACCTTGCCGTAGTCAGCCTCCAGCTGTGGCAGCTCCTGAAAGCCCAGGGTCACCGCCACCTTGTTGGAGCGGGCCGTACCAATCAAGCGGTCAATCTTATGGAAATAGAGTGTAGGCAGCTCATCCACAATGATGCTCACCGGGATATTGCCTTTTGAGTTTACTCGGGTAATCAGTCGGTTCAGCACCAGTGCATTCAATGAACCGATGACCTGTTCCTTCTCCGGGTCGTTGGCAATCACGAGATAACTTGGATTTGCCTTGTCAGAAATCTTCAAGTCGAAGTCGTCCCCCGTAAACACCCAGTAGGCTTCCGGAGATACCAGCCGGGCTGCATTGACACGAAGGGTACCCACCATACCTTCCAACTGGTCGTTCGCCTTGTTCTCGTAGGCACTCTTGAAGGGAGCCATGAGGGAAGCAATCTTGTCGTCCTGCATGAGAATGTTGAACACCTGGTCGTAGGACCTGCCTAAGAAAGAAAGCACATGCGGCATGTCCGAGAACTCCCCGGTGATGGTGTCCGGCTCTACTTCCTTGCCTTTATCATCTTCGTACCAGCAGCGTTCTATGTGAACTTGTTTGCCCGTCCGGTCCAAATACGAGAAGCCGTTTAAATCCACAAACATTCGGTCTTCATCCGTTGACACATCGTTTCCGTCTTTGTCCACAAAGTCCAGGATGATGTTTCCCTTTGTATCGAGTGCATGGTAATCGTCCCAGTTCCGTATCACCAGTTCCAGTTTATTTCCCTCGGGTATGACCACTTCGGAGTCTGGTGCCAGAGAAACATAGCGTTTCAGCTTCTTGCCATTCTTGAAGCCTACCGGATGGAAGTTCACAAAGAAATAGATGATGGCTGCCAGGAAGTTCTCTGCCGAGTTGGTGAAGAAGGCTTCCGAACCGCCCTTCTTTTCACCGCCTCCCTTGTTTAAGGAAGCCAGCAAGGTAGCAGCGGTTTCCGAAGCTGCCGCCAAGTCCGGAATGTACTTGCGCTGAATCGGATTGATGCGGTCGGAATACTCCACGTCCGTAAAGTTGATAATGCGAAAGCCACAGTTTTGTGGCAGTTTACCAGCCTTGCGGTTCTTGCAATACTGATAGAAAAGTGTCTTGGCCAATGTAGGAAACTTAAAATCGTAGCACATGATAGCAAATCCCTTGGCAGCGTGCTGCCGGATAAAGGGATCGATGATGCCGAAAGACTTACCCGAACCCGGCGTACCCAATACAATCGTTCCACGGAAGGGATTGATAATGTTGATCCAGCCCTTGTGCATCTTCTGCTTCCAGTAGTAAATCATCGGGATGTTCACCGAATAGTCATTGGCTACCAGAGCCTCCGACTGCTGGAACGATTCGTTCTCAAAGTTGAAGCGGTCTTCACCTACCTTGTAGTTGTAGTACTTGGCAATGCCGTCCAGTCCCTGATGCACCAGCATGGTACCTACGACCGAACAGAGCGCATAGAGGATGCGGTTGGCCGGGAAGCCGAACCAGCTCATGCCGACATTCATGCCGTGAAAGATAAAGCACATGCCGACCAATGTCAATCCCGCCAGCACCGGATAGATGACCATTGTCTTGACGTTGAACTTCAGCGCCTTCTTTGCCTTGGTTCCGATACAGACTACACAGATGCAAATCAGTTCTGCCACCTTGCAGCCCGACACGGAGTTGAACACCTTGAAGCGGGCCAGAAGGTCCAGGATAAACTGCGTGACACGGTTATCCGCCGTGATGGGAAGATTCATCACAATCTCGATGATGAGAAAGATGTAGATGCAACTGCGGAAGTAGTTGTACATCTGTTGCTGTTCCCGGGTTTCTTCGAATGCCATTGTTATTGCATTTAAAATACACGTTAAACGATAATCAGAACGGAATCTTTACACCCACTAAGAGTCCGTTGCGGAAAGTATCTCCATGCAAGAAGTTGACGTTGTTCTTCTGGATCAGCGAAAACTCCCAGCCGTTCTGAAATACATAGCTGTATTCAAAGCCGGCTTCCACACCGAGGAAGAACTTCTTCTGGGTGGCACCGAACTGAGGACCGAGACGGAAGCGGAGCATGCCGTTCTTGTAACGAACCAGTCGCTGCTTATAGACCAATCCGCCATCCCAGTAGTAACCCTTCCAAAATCGGCAACAGGTGGGTTTCTGCCAATGGTTCCCCACTTCACCGTAGATTTCCACGGCATTGCCATAGCTCAACGGATACTCGTAACCAATCATCGCATTCAAGGTATTCGGGAACAGGAAACCTGCATTCAGCGTGAGTTTCTTGTCCTGTGCGGATGCTGAAAGAACGGCAAACGCACAACAGATGATCATTAAAATTTTCTTCATATCGGGTAGGTTTTAGCGGTAAATGTAATAGTACGGATAGCATGAAGAATTCTTCAGAATGTCCGAATCAAAGCCATCGGCATTGAGGATGTCTTCGTATTCAATGGTGAGCGTAATGACACGGCCACTGATTTGGTTCTCTGAGATTTCCAGTCGGAGTACCTTCTCATCCGGGAAGGTCAGTTTCTCAATCACCAGCACATTGCGGTAATTCTTCTTGAACTTCTTGACCGGATTCAATGAGTAAACCGGTGTCAGTTCAATGGTCTGCGAGTTGGTGGCTTTCGTCTCTTTCTTGTCCGTCAGCTTCACGCGAAGTTCCTCAATGTCGTAGGCAATCTTCGTCTTGTTCTGTAAAGAATAATCAATAAAGAAATAGTCCCCGATAGTATAGATGTTGTTGACGATGGCCTTCATACCGTGGGCATTCGACACCACCTGATTGTACTTGCGCTTGCTGCCATACACCGCCCACGCATAGCGCACCATTTCGGCCTTGGGCATCGATACCTCGGGGTTGATATAGGACTGGGTATCGCTGTAAGCTACCTCAAAGATGGAGGCTGCCATATTGGGATAACGGGTATAAACCACGTCATACTGAGCGATATGGCGCTCTCCAATCAGGGTGATAGTACCCAGCAATTCATTCTCGTCAAAGGAGGTTTTAATGGAGTCTGGCTCCAGATAAGGCTTGATGCGCACCATGTTGTCGGCGCACTGGTTGCCCATAATCTTGGTCGTGGAGATGTCCACCAATTTGATGTTCTCGGGCATAACGATGTGGGTTGTGACCTCACTGTTCACGTAGATCTTCTCCTTGGCTGCAGCCTGTACGACCATACCGAGAAGACCGAAGAAAAGTAAAAATAATTTCGCTTTCATATTAGGTAATTCTTATGATTTACTGATTTGATTATTTGTTGATTCCGTTACTTGTAAACTTGCTTACTCTATTGCTTGTAACCTTACTTACTCTGTGATTAGTAAGATAGTTTACCTATTTTCATTCTTGACCTTTTACCTTGCTTCCTCCGAGTTAATCAGATAGACAATCGTGTTGTACTTGATTTTCGCCTTGTTCTTGCGGATGTTGGACGAGATGGCCGAAGAAGCTGAGTTATAGACATTTTGCAAGGCTTGAAGTGCCAGGGCTTCACCGGAAATACCGGAACCGTAGCCATCCTCCGATTCAAAACTGATGTTCTGTTGCACGGCACTGGAGCTGGCATCCTTCACGAACTCACGGAAAGAACTTTCCGGTACATAGAACCCTTCCATGCCGTCATTATCGAACACAGAAAGTTTCACGTTAATGAACTTATCACCGACCAGAATACTGGTAATGGTAGCCTTCACTCGCTGCTGTCCAAAGCCTGTCACTGTCCCATACAGGTAGGTGCCTTTCTTCAACTTGGTATTGCTGACAGTAATGTCATCCAAAAGTTTGAAGCGTAAACGAGTACCTTCCTTGGCTTTGGTAGTTTGGTCAATCATCGCCCGAATGAGCTTGGCTTCCGCTACATCATCAGGTGAGGTCACTGTGTGGAACTTCTCCGCATTGGTATCACCGGACTTGATGACAAGCTTTGGGCGGTTGCGTTCCTTTTCAGCCTGACGGACCCTTGCAATGGAGTCCTTCCGCTGCTTCTCTGCCTGTTCATCCCGGTCAAAGCGCCCGATACCCAACCCGCTTTCAATGGCCTTCTGACGTTCGTAACTCCTGCGTTGGATTTCTTCCAGGTCTTTAGCGAAGTCATCTTGTGAGGTATAGCCATCAGTAGCTGTTGATGAAGCGGTTCTGCTTCCATTACCAGACCTATTTCCGGAAGGAGCATTGTCCCCGTATGCAAAGGAATTGATATGTCTTCTGGATTCGGCCAACGACCTTTCCAGTTCCTCCATTTCCTGCTGCTGACGGATGCGTTCCGCTTCCGCTGCATCCAGCTTGTTGAGTTCGTCTTCGCTGTAGCCGTGCTCCAATTCTTCGGCTTTTTTCTGTTCTTCTCCGATGGCACCGACGGCGGTAAAGGCATCCTCGTCCCCGAAACGGCGCGACATCTCATACATCTTGTCTCCGGCTTCCTCCGCATTGGCTTGCGGCAGTTCCGTATTGATGCGGTCGGTGGCAACCGTCTGCTGGGCATCTTCGCCGCCCCCGAACGTCTGCATCACAAAGTACACCAGGGCACACAGGGGAATGAACACCACCAACGGGAAGATGTACTTGGGCTGTTTGAAATTGATTTTTCTGATCATGGATGGTCATTGTTTTGAAGTGATTTGACGATGGATTCCAGCCGGTTGTAACTTTGTACGATGTGGATGGAGTCCTGATGGCTTTTACGTGGTATCGCAATGAGCGAGTCCAGTTCCTCCCGGATCAGCTGCCCTTCATGGGTCAACTCTGTCAGCGTGGAACGATGGATGCTCTTGTTTGCCTGAATGGTGCGGAACCCAGCAAACACGGGTTCCAACTGGGCAATACTGCTGACATCCGGCTCACGATTATTTTGCTGTCCGACACCATCTATTAAAACGGTACTTACCAGCAGGAAAAACAGCGAACCGGTGACATAAGCAAAGGTGCGTCTGGGATGCTTCCTTGCCCAGATGTTGGCCAAACGGATGCGTCCTGCCAGACGATACCTGGTGCCGACGGCTCCCAACTTGGGTTGCAGCCAGGAGCGTATCAGGTGATGCGTCTTGAGCCTGCTTTCCTGAAGTGTCTTTCTGAATGATTTCATGGGGTACTTATTCTCTATAGGTTAGTAATCTAAATCTTTGTTCTCCAGCGTCCTCCAATTCGTAATCATCAGACCGTGCGGATTGTTCCGGGTACGGGGAACTGATTCGATGTAGCCTGTAGTGACCATGGAGCGTTTCAGGTCCCGAGTACGGCGCTTGATGAGCTGCGTTCCGTAGTAGGTAAATTTCCGTTCATGTTCGTCGAACTGAATGGAGTCACACATGATGGTACACACCGCTGAAGAAGAGATGATATCAGAGTAAAATCCGTTCTCATCCAATGCCTGCTTCTGCTTGAGGGCAGTACCATCTGCCATATACATTGCCTTGCCGACCGTCCACTTGATGTAGTCGTTGTCGGGAGGCAGGTTAAAGAAATACTGATGGAAGAGCTGGATATGCGCCTTGGCTTCCATCGTGAAGTTCGCTTCCAGCTGGGCACGCTGTGCCAGGAAGGGAATGTCACCGTCCAGTATGTAAATCTGCTCCCGTTCTTTTGTCACGAGCGAGATGCAGCACCAGACGGTGAACCCGCAGATGAGGGTGCAGCCACCTATCGTGGCCAGCACCGTCATCAGGGCGAGTTTCGTTTTCTGTGCTAAGGATTCTATAAGCATAGGGAATGGTTTGAGTGATTACTTCTTGTTGTTGCTGTTCTTGGATTTGCTCGGTCTGACCAAAGAAGCGGCACCGCCGGCTGCAGAGCCGACCACACTTCCTGCCATACCTCCTGCCATCGCTGTCATGCCCATCACGGTACTGCCGGCTGCTGAACCTGCACCGGAGCTGACACCGCCCGGAATCAGCCACGAAGCCACTTCGGGCACAAAGCGGATGATATAGGCACCCACCAGCATTCCCATGGCATACATGCAGTTGGAGCCGATGCCCTGCAGTCCCAGTGCGCCAATCTGTTCCCAGGAGTTTACCGAACCATGAAGCAGGTGGTTGTAAGCTATGAGGTCCTGCTGCAGGTTATAGAGCAGAATGAAGTCGATGTAGTAGATACACATATAAGTGACGAAGCCCCACAGCGAGAGGGAAAGGAACTTCGACATCCACTGGCTCCAGGCCGAATTCCAGGGCGGCGCCAGGGACAGGGCGAACATGATGGGACAGAAAATCATCAGGATGGCCATGAAGATGCGCTGCGCCACCAGAATGCCGTAGTAGGACATCTGGAATATCAGTTCCCCCACAAAACGGATGACATCGTTGATCCATTCGCTCATCTTGGTTTCAGCCGCCACGGCTGCCCGCTGGGCATAGTTGTTGATGGTGTTGCCCAGATTCTCCACGTTGTAGATGAGTTTGTCCCACCAGGCAGCATCCTGTCCGATGGCGGCTACCTGCTGGGCGGTGGAAATGGAGTCCTGTACGGCTCTCAGCCGGTCGAGGTATTCACTCTGTTTCTGCGCCACCTTCAACTCGAAAGCGGCCACTTCCTTGTTCTTGGCTTTTGCCATGGCCTTGGTAGCGGTTTCCAGTCCTTTGCCGGGAACCTGCAGGGCCTGACAGATCCACGAGGAAGAAGAGATACAGATGGAAATGCCGATGATGCGCAGGAGTTTCATCACGTCCATGCCGCGCCGCCCGAGCATCATCATCCAGCATTCGTAGGAGCCTACACAGAGCGCCAGCAACAGGCCGAGGATGCGTGCCAGTCCGATGGCATCACCCAGCACCGCCACATTGGGAAAGGTTTCCATGGCGACCAGCAGCTTGTCCAGACTCTCGTCAATGGCAGGCAATCCGATGGTTAATGGTACTAACAGTAGATTCATATTTTCATTCTATTTTCGTTACATATTCCTTTTAATAATGCGTGGAAGCCACCGCGCAGAGGTTGGCGGTCCGTTTGACCAGTTCTTCCATCTTCTGCCGGGCTTCCTCGTAAGCCTTCTGCCGCTTGGCATTCTCCAGTCCGTAGCCGACTCCCATCTTGTGGATGTAGGCGATGTCGGCACAGAGGATTTCATTCTGGCGGCTCAGTTCGTCCACCTGGTACTGGAGCTTGCCCTTGCTTTTCTGCATGCAGTAGAGCAGTCCGTCGGTGATGCAGTCCTGCATCCGGTTGAACTCGTCCTTGTAGGAAGGGAACATCAGGTCAACGTTGCGGTCTGCCTCGCGGAGCAGTTCCTCCTGATAGAGTTCCTCCATCTTCTGCCGCTCTTCCTCCACCTTCTTGATTTTCTGCCGCTGGGTCTCTTCCGCAGTTACCCGGGTGGGCATGATGCGTTTCACGTTGGATTTGTGCTCCTTGAAACGTACCCGGAAGCCGGATTGAAATCCTGCCCACTTCCAGTACATTTCCGCGCCCGAGTATTTCTTGTGCAACAGGAAGTAGTACCAGTCCGGTGCGAAATCCCATGGACCGTTCTCCATGGACTGCCACTGCCGGGCCTTTTCCTTGTCCTTGGTTGGACGCTGGGCATGTCCGCTATAGGGACACCCCATCAGCATCAGTGCGATGATGCCTGTGATGATTGCTTTAGCTGACATATCCTTTGTTCCATTGATTGATGACACGATTTGCTATCTCGTCCTTCACGTTGGAGTTGAGTATTTCCCAGATGTAGTCGGGCTTCCAGCCGCAGTCGGTAATGAGAAAGCAGTAGAGGTTCGCATTGTCCACGATGTAACGGGCCTTGTCGATGGTGGCTTTGAGCGTCATCACCAGGTTCAGCTTCTCGTCCATGGAAGCCTTCATCAGGTTGATGCCCGAAGCGGCCACGGAAGCGTAGAGCTTGTAGCAGTGCTTCACTTCCCGGGCTATCGCCACGTTGGCATCGGCATAATACCATCCCACAAAGGGCTTCTTCTTGACATGCTTGAAAGTGTTGGAGGTAAAGTCCTTGTACTCCTTGACCAGCATGTAGAGCGAGTTGGCGGTGGAGGAAATGGCTCCGGCCAGTACCAGGTACGAATGGGCATTGCTCATCTTGGTGTTTAGCGCGGTCCGCACTTCGTTGAACTTGTTGGCGCCTTTGGTGACCATTGACTGCTCCCCGAAACTGGTGGCCACTCTGCCCAGTGCCTGGTCCTCGTCCTTCTTGATGCACTTGTGCAGGGCTATCAGCGCTTCAATGGTCGGCAGGTCCTTGGGTATGACTACAGCGGTGGCCGTACCCGGCACCAGAAGGAATAGCATCAAACAGATTGCGCCCAATTTCTTTTTCCAGTGTTCCATAGCTTTTTCATCTTTTAGTTAGCAGCCACCAGTCCGTTCCAGTCCGATACGAGTCCGTCCACCTGGTTGCGCATGGTCATCACGTTGGCCCATCCCTCGGGGTCGATGGCAAAGCAGAGGTCATTCAGCGTGGCATACTGTGCCATGAGCATCATGCCGTCCACCTTGTAGCGGATCTCATTCAGATTGGTGTAGATGGAGTTGGCCAGTGACATTCGCTCGTAGCGGTCGAGCATGTTATAGCCGTCGCTCTTCTTCTCGGCAGTGCCTTCTCCCTTGAGCGGATTGGGAATCCTCGCATTGTTCACGATGTTTACGAAGTTGCCCACCAGCTGCTGTGTTTCCATCACCAGCCCTCCGAGTTCCGTCAGGCAGTAGAGCTGGTTGGTGAACTTCGCCTTGCTGACCGTCTTTATCAGTTCCGGCACATTCCGGATGATATCGAGGGCACAGCTGCCGATTTCCTTGTAGTACAGGCTCTCCGTACCGAAACCGGAGATGTTCTGCATCGACAGTTTGTAGAGTTCCTTCATCGTGGCCATGCTGACCGAATAGAGTTCCACCTTCTGCTGTTTGGCGGCGATGGTGTCCAGCCGGGCATTGTGCTGTTCCTCGATGAGTTTCTGGGCGGCAAGGTTGGACGACACGATTTTGATGCAGTTCTTGTCCACAACGATGCGCCATCCGGCATACATTTGCGTTGAAGCGGCAAGCATCAGTACCGCCATCAACAGGAATCTTAACTTGACCATAATGACATGACTTTTTGATGTTGATTGACTTTTCTGGCAAATTCCAGATACTTATGCCCGCCGTCCCGTTTGCGGTCTGCCTCTATGTGCGTGATGGCTTCCTGCATGGTTCCGTAGTGGGCCAGATAGAGTTTGAGGGCTTCCTTCTCCGTACGTTCGGTAGTGTAAGCCCAGTAGCATTCCGGTGCTTCCTCCACACCGTACACATCCGAGTATTGTCCCCGGCATATCCAGACTTCCTTGAAATAGCTGCGTCCTTCCCGGTTGTTCAGGGCATTGATGGTAAATATCTGCTGCCTCTGGATGGGGGTCAGTCCCAGGATGGCGGCAATGTCCTCGTAGCGGTCCTTGAACTTGGTCTGGTCGAGCAGTATCTTCACGTCGGAGTTGTTGATGATGGCTTCCTTCACGATGGGCGAATCTATCACATCGTTCAACTCCTGAGTAACGACACCTGCTATGCCGTGGAACTTTCTTACCGTTTTGTACAAATATTTTATATATTCTGCCATGGTGGGCGAAGCAATTGCCTTCCACGCTTCCTCAATAATCAGCGCCTTTCGTCCTTTCTTGATACGCATCTTCTGCAGGAACACGTCCATAATGATGAGTACCACAATCGGGAACAGCACGGGGTCATCCTTAATCTTGTCGATTTCGAAGACGATGAACTGCTCATCGAAGAGGTTCACGTCCAGGTCGGAGTTCAGGGTCATCTCCAGTTCGCCTCCTCGGTAGAACTGCTTCAGGATGGCAGCGAAGTCTCGGATGTTGAACTGAATCTTCTCCTGTGCCACGATTTGCGGAATGCGTTCCAATGCAAACTCATAGTAAGAGTTGAAGGACAATTCCCGGACTTTCAGTCTGCGTTTCTGTTCCTCGATGTGGTCTATCTGCTTGTCTATCTTGATAAGCATGGAGTTGTTGTAGAGTTCCTTCTTGTAGTTCTCGATAATCTGCAGGGCACGTTCCTTTTCCCCTTTGCTGGCAGCTTCATCCTGGGCAAGGGCATAGAGCGAACGGCACTGGCGGAGCAGCTTGAGTCGCCGGGCTTCTGCCGGAAGCATGAGTGCCCTGCTTTCTGCCTGCTTGTCCCTTTCGGCTTCTCTGATTTGGGCATCAATGTCTTCCATGCTGTGGGAGAACTTGTCGTAGTCTTCTTCCATCTTGGAGGCAACCAACAGCTTTTGTCTCAACCCTTCACGTTCCTTTTCGGTGAACTTGGTGAAGGGCTGGAAGTAGGCTTCGTAGTATTCCACGATGGTCTGGTTGATGAGCATGTCCTCAATCTTGCTTGGAAAGTCGTTACCCTTGAATATCAGGAATATCAAAGACTTCAAGAAGTTCTTCTTCTCCCCGAAGTTCAAGTCATACTCTTCTTTTGTTACCTTGAAAGGATTCATGGAGATGGGCTTCTCCTTCGAGTAAGAAATATAGGTTCCCTTGTAGTAACCACAGATACCTTCATAGGAATCACCCGTATCGACCATAACCACATCCGTCTTTTGCTCTAATAGTTGACGAACCACGCTGTTCATGTGGAATGACTTCCCGCTTCCTGAAGGTCCGATGCAGAAGAAGTTGGCATTATCCGTCATCTTCACCTTACCCTCTTTCCCTGTGATGTCAATACACACTGGCAGCCCCTGGCGGTCGGTGTAGTATGTGGTCAGCGGAGTATCTTCCGAGCCCTTTAGATGTTCCTTGAAAAAGAAGCACAGAGCGGCATCGGAGAGCGTCAAAAAGAGGTCATAGTCCGGATTGAAGGCATAGCCGTTGCCGGGGAAGCTGTCGGTAAACAATTCCAACTGGTTGTAGGCGGTACGGGACGGCATGATGCCGCATTCATACAGCTTGGTTTCCAGATAGGAAGTGACCGGGGTGACCTTGTCTGCCGGGCAGCTTACCAGAATGTTGAAGTTGCAATAAACCAACTGCGTGCTGTCCACAGCCAGGCGGTCCAGCACTTCCTCAATGTCTTCCTTCGCAATCTTGTTGCTCGGGTCAGGCATGGAGCCGTGACGTTTGGCCTTTGCCTGGAGTTTTCTCAGCAATTTTCGTTGGTTCGGTATCTGTACCACCTGGTTGAACACCACACAATCAGCATGGGGCACACTCGTCAGAAAAGAGAACAAGTCCGTAGCGATGCCGTAGCCGTTGATGTTCATCTGAGTATAGGGCTTCACCAGCGAAGGCAGGTTAATCTCGTCTATATCCACCAGCGGATAAGAACGGACTACCCGGTCGCCGATTTTCAGATACTCGTCTGATGCCTTGAAGTTGGTCATCGAGAACGGACCATGCCGGAACTGGAAGGCCATGAAGCGGTGGCAATACTCGTTCACCTCTTCCTTGGTCAACTTCCGATGCTTGATATTCTTCTCCTTGAGAATGTCGCTCACTTTGGAAACCTTGGAATGGAAGTCCAGCCATCTCTTCGGGTCGTACTGAACGAACTGGCTGTGCTGTGCCTCCTGCGTGAGGATAAGGTAGGTACGTATCTCCGTAAATTCTCTTCCCTCAAAGTAACGGAAGTAGCTTTTGGTTAGGAACTCTGCATCCTCCGGCACCTCATGGTGGTAGGACTGCTTGCAGAGCACGTCCTGTTTTTGCAGGGCATAACCCTCGCCGAGCGTCTGTACCACATTGGAGAGCACATCCTGAAAGAGCATGTACTGCTCCGCATCGGTACAAAGCTGCTGCACGGGATTGATTATCTCGAAAATAACCGACGGTTCCCCCTTGGCTGAAAAAAGGACGACATTGCCGTCCGTTTCCTCCAGCTGCGCATAAAGGCCGTCAAATATTCTTTTCTTGGTACGTGCCATAATCATTCATTTTATTTTACGAGTTACGTCTCAGATTCTTGTAAACATGGATACCCTTTGCCCGCCGTTTGTTGTGGAGACCGCCACGCTGCTTGACGTAAATGGTGACCAATCCGACCACTGCCATCACCAGCATGGCGATGAACCCGGCAAGCTTTCCCAAAGCGATGGAGAAACCGATAAAACCCACGAATGACACACCGATGGCCGCTGCTGCCAAAGTCAGGAAACGACCGCGTATGCCCATGAACTCCAGCGGTTTCTGCAAGCCTTTGAAAACGGGATAACCCTCCTGATTCATCGTCATAATTCCGGATAGAATGTTGACAGATTGGATTACTTAAAGAAGAGCGGAAGAGCCTCAGAAAGAGCGATAAATGCAATACATCCGCCAATGGTCAGCATGATAGTTTTCTTGACATCCTGGTCGCCGTTCTGCATCTTAAAATAAACGTTAAAAGCTCCTACTAAAACTATAACGGCTGCAATCGCTTTCATCAAGTTTGACACCGGAGTCTGGTAGGAACTCACTTCCTGGGTGGCTTTGGTAAAGCCTGCGGCTCCCTTGCTGCCTGCCATCGCTTCACCGACCGATACCGTAAGGGCAAAGATGAACATGAGGCATTTCTGTACCACACTGCAGGCCATAAGGCGGTTGACTGCTTTTTCAGAAGAACGCTGGATAGAGCGGAAGATGCTTTCGTTTCCGCATACGAGTTGATTGAGTTGTTTCATTGTATATTTCTTTGATAATGGATTTCATCGCCAAAGGAACAGAGGTCGCCAAAGAAACAGAGGTCATTCAAGTATCAGAGGTCGCTAAAGGAACGGTGGACTTTCGTCCAAGTAGTATCGGGTGTATTACCCGGCATATCGCATGCTTTCGCAGTGATAGATAATGGTACCCAGGTCACATTCACCGGTTTCGGCCAACTGGTCGATGGCTTTGAAGATGTCATCCACCAAAATGCCGTCTGTCAGGATGGCTTCTCGATAGGTCGGTGAGCGGTAGGGTTGGTCGTCATCGGTACTTTCTTCGGATGCTTGTTCGCCAGAAGGTTTTTCAGATTCTTCTTCAGCAGTTCCCTCGGTCGTTTCATCATCAGAAGATTGGGAAGAAGCTGCTTCCTGTTCGTTATCCGATTCAGTTGCCTGTGAAGGAGTTGTAGTACCAGATTCAATTTCATTGTACACATCTTCAGAATTGTCTGATTCCTCTTGTTCATCTTCGGTTTCTTCTTTCCATTCCTGTGAAGTATCGGCATCCGATTGAGTTGGAGAAGCATCGTCATGCTGACTGTTTTCAGAAGCATTCTCGCTTGGAGAATCTTCTTTCTTTTCCTCTTCTTTCTTCGGTTCCTCCCGACTCACCTTGTGAGGTCGGAAAGACTGGGCTTCGTCCGATATGTCTATATCCTCCTCTACATGGTTATCTTGTTCTGCCGCTTCCGCTGCCTTGGCTCGCTGGATGTCCATCACAATCAAGAAGGCATAGTAGCATAACAGCGCCACAAAGAGGATCGAGATTATTTGTCCATAGGTCATGATTGATTCTTTATAGCAGGTTAGACAATACCACCGTGGCTTCGACCGGAAAAGGCAGGAAACGGAATCCCAGTTTGGCGCCTCTCATTTCCGATTCCTTGATTCGACGGATATGATCGGGATAGTAGAGTATGCCGTATTCCTCTCCGGCCACATAGCCCTGTGACCTGAGCCAGGAACGGAGGCGGACTCGGGCCCGGTTGGACACAACCTTAATGCGGGTGATGGGACTCAGCCCAAAGATGACCCTGCGTCTTTCCCGACGCATGATGTCGGTGTGAATCCTTGAAAAGAGGTTGAAGTCTTCCGATGGGGTACGCTTCAAGCCCATATTGGCGGCAATTCTCCGCACATATTCTCTGGACACACCGAGATCCTTTCCGATTTCGGCAAAGGAGCGGTGCCCGAAGTGGTTGCGTATGTAGTCTGCACGTTCGAGCCAACGGGTTTTTTCCATCTTCTTGAGCCCCAGCTGACGTGCCTTCATCTTCACGGAGCGTTCGCTCATATCCAGCACCTGTGCCGTGTGGGGTGTGGTTTCGATGGGATACAGCTGGACGAGCAGGGCTATTTTCTGTTCGGTCCAGTTAGTTCTTCTCTTTCTCATAGGCTTGCTGATTGAAGTTGGTAAACAATGATTTCTTTTCCCTGCGAAACTGGGCCAGCTGCGGCAGGTAGGCATCGAAGAAGGAGCGGACGATGGCATTGACCATGTCGGAGCGGCTACGGTTGTAGATGACACAGTCGTCGAGTGAGTCTGCCAGGTCGCGGTCCAGCCTGCAGACCAGCCTTTCGCTCTTGTCGTTCTGTTCATCGGAGGCTTCCAGATGTTTCAGGAAGTCGTTCCAGTATCTTTCCTGTTCAACCTGAGGAGAAAGGACTGCTTCGGTGTTCTCTTCCGTTGTTTCCTCCTTGTGAGATTGGGGTGTGGGTTCCAACATATCGGGCGATTCGTCTGCCAGAATGATGTCGGGGTCATTGATGCCTTGCATAAGGTCATCCAATGCCGGAATGTCATTTTTCATACGCAATGCTATTTTGATGGTTACTGATTGAGTTGATTATCGTCTGGCTCTGCTGCTTCACTTTCATCTTCTGCTGCGTCCTCGGACAGGGCGATGGATGTGGCGGCGGCCTGATACTTTTTCTTTCCGCTCTTGGGATAGAGGTTTTCCGTGAGCTGGATGCCGGAGAGTTCCACTTCCCGCAGAGGGTCCAGGGTGTCGAAGATGCAGGAATACAGCTTGTCAAAAACTTGGGCTGCTATCGGCAAGGCCATATCCAGACCTGCAATGGTACTGAACCTTTCCATGTCTGCCCGTTTGGGAATCTTGGCGGTGACATACCCGTAGTTGGAAAAGGTTTCCCGGGTGTTGTCCCAAAGGAGGAGTTCCGAGCGCCTGCCCACACGGAGATCATGCTGATTGGGTACAATGAAGAGCCGGGCTTTCATCTTTGCACCGACCATTTTACGGAGCCGATCCAAAAACATCAGGAAGCTGGCGGTGGAGGGAACCGTTACCAGGTCATAGTGAAAAGGCACAACGATGATGTCGGAGTTGACAAACATCGGCACCAGTCCGTTGGCCATCAGGCTGCCCGGTGAGTCCATCAGCGCCACGTCTATCTCCGGGTCGTTATGGAGTTTCTCGACCAGCGAGGTCATGGCATTGTTGTCGTTGACTTCGTAGGACCATACTTCATAGGGGATGAGTTCTTCTCCGTAGCGCTTGATGTCTGACTTGCGGCACTTCATGATGGAGTGCTGGAAGTCGCAGTCGATAACGACCACACGGACGCCTTTCGTCACCAGGTAATTGGCGAAGGTTACGCAAAGGGAGGTTTTTCCGACACCTCCCTTCTGGTTGGCAAAGGTTACTATGACAGGTGTCTGTATCATGTTGTTTTTCGTCTGAATTAAATCGGAAGCAAAAATAAATTCCAGGATATTGATAACCTAAATGCACAACATCAGTGTGCAGGGAATCGGGCAAACTTTTGTATTTTGAGCTGTTTTACCGGAGTTTTTCTGTCTATATGCCCGAAAAGATTACAGAAGGTAGTCCCATGAAACTGAAAATGCGAAGATTTCCTTCAATCAAACAATATTCAATCATCTGTCCATCATTCATTTACCATTTCATGGAGTGGCCGTTGTCCACTTCGTCGTAGTTGGTCTTCTTGCCGACTTCCCATTCACGGTTGGCGCTGTGGCTGCCGACACCTTCTTTCCGGAGTTTGCCCAGTCCTTGATGCGACTTCCGCTGCAAACTCTTGACTGGATTGAGCGTCTTCTTCTTGGACTTCTTGAACGGCACTCCCTGGCGCTTTGGCTTCTTGGATTTCTTCTTCACCCGTTCCACATCGAAGCCTTCTTCATTCAGGTTGATCAGGATATGTTCCTTGAAGTTGATGGCATAGTAGGTATCATCGACCTGACGGATGATGAAGCCTTCCTGGTACATGGCGCTGCGGGGGGACTTCACTTCGGAATCACTGAAGATTTCATGCAGGCGGCTGACGGAATCGGCATACTTGGGAGGACGCTCCGTGGAGATGCTTACCATATCCGGGCGGTCCACCTTGAAAGCCTTGCACAGCAGTTCCACTTCGGCTTCATTCTGCGGACGGAACTTCTCGATGAAGCTGATGCGGTTGTTGCGGTTGATGGCTGCTGCCATTTCTTCCGGAAGAGGTCGGGACTGGCCGTCGTAGAAGATGACACCTTTCTTTATATAGGCATGCTGTTTCTTGAGTTTCTGGAAGATTTCTCCCTGGGTTATCTTGGGGTTCAGCTGGAGTAACTGGCCAATGTAGGCTTCAATCCGATCAAAGCGTTGTTCGGGAGTAGCAAAGTCGAGGAGTTCTTCTACGGCTAGAACCCGGGCACCATGAATGACGGTCTTGTTGGCATGGTCAATCAGCATGTAGCCGTAGGGTTTGTCTTTCTTGCCGAAGAAGACCACATCCACGCCGAAATTCTTCTTCATTTCCTTCTGCAGTTCTTCCTTATTGGCGCATACATCCCGGTATTTCTTCAGGCAGGCTCTCAGCTGGCGATTGCGTGCCTTGTCCTGATAACCTTTCTTATATAGAACTTCAATCTCTGTCAGGGGGAGTTTCTTTTGGATTCGGCCGCCTTGCTTGACGAAGACGTTCCCGTCTTTCTGGAAAACTTCATAGCCCATGGTTCCCATCACGGCCTTGAACTGGGCAAAGGAGGAGAAACTGTACTGCTTGGCGGCCTCGATGTCTTTCTCTGTCTTTTGTGTTCTGTCGGTTCCAAGTATCTTGTCAATAACCACCTGCGAGCGCCTGCGTTCATGGTCGTGCTGTATCTTGCGACCGTCGGGCGCCACTCTCGAAGTCACAATGTGCAAGTGAGTGTTGTCTGTATCGTGATGCGCATAGATGAGCCAGGGTTGTCCGGATTCGGCATACCCCATTTCCTGCAGATACTGGTGCGCGAAATCAAGTAACTGCTGTTCCGTCATCTCGTGGCCCTTGCAGGAGATGGCTACATGGAACTGAGGTTTCTGAATCCGGCTGTTCTGGGAACTATAGAGCTGGAGGAACTGCACCAGCTGTTTGGCGGTCGGATGTTCCGAAGCGTCCAGTCCACCGAAGTTCCGCATCTCCAGCAGGGTGGCCACTCCTTTAAAGACCTTGTGTTCGTTGTAGCCGACGGCATGGAAGTCGGCGCTTCCGGGAAGGATGGTTGCTATCATGGTATGTTCATTTGTTGGGTGATTCGTGAAACAAGGAATTGGGGGCTAAAAAACACGAAACCTCGGATGCCCAATCGGGAGGCTCCAAGGTTCCAGGTATGCCATATCGCTGAATGGTGAATGTGCTTACCGCATCAGCCGTGAGTTTCGGTGCAGCAATTCAAGATCCTCCTTCAGCTTGTTCAAGGTGTCCTGCATATCCTGAATCGAAGGAAGCAGGACCTCATACACATAACTGGGTGCCAGCAGTCCGGCGACCGCCAGTTCGTTGGCCCGCTTGACCGACTGATTCAAGTTACTGCCTGCCCAGGACAATTCGTTCTGGAACTTCCGGTAAAATGCTCGCAAGTCCTGCATCATCTCAATCTGCTGTCTGACATCCACATGGGTAAATTCCTGCACGGCCTGCCGGATATAGTTGCTCACAGACTGGTAAGGAACGGCTTTTTCCTTCAGATTCAACAGTTCATCGGAGGTAAGCCGTAACTGAAATACTTTGGTACGCTGGTTCTTCATATGCCTTGACTTTAGTTGTTCGGATTCCCGGACACCTCTTTCGCGAAGCGAAACAGCGATGCACATCGCTCCGCTGCACGGCAGTCGGCAAGTGACCCTTGTGAGGACAAAACTTGTTTTGTAATGACAAGGGTACAACTTGCTTGGCTCCATATGCAACGCAGTTCGAAGGCTCCCCGGGTATTTCTCGACCCAAATTACCGCAAAATTTTGCGAAGAACAAAAATGCACAACATCATTCTTTGGAGAAATCTTCTGTACAACTTACTTGATTACCAGGCTTTCCGCGTACTATGAAATGCGGGTCGTCTGCACCATGGAACCCCGGTTACGGGGGTTGTCGGTTCAACATACATTGGGGATTGGTCAGCAGAGGATGACATTCGTGAGATACATTCTCCAAGGTTAATTTGCGACAGCGGTCATCAGCTCTACGGAATATAAGTTACATTGATGCTGCTTACAAAGAAATGGATGTACCTGCAGCTTTGTTTCCGTGGTACAGTCCATCTGCGTAGCTTGATGGCTCCGACATCAGAACAGATATTCTCAAGTTGGAACGAACGAAGCAATCTATATATAGGTATAGGCAAACAAGCGTGTTCGGGTTTGCCCATTCTGAAAGTCCCTTGAACTCTTGGTTCATGAAACTCTCAAAGCATATAGATGTTCATCGGCAAACCGTCGCGTCATGTACCTTGCGCTGATGTATCATACTTCAAGGGAAAAGGATTTTGGGCGCTTGCGAACGATGGTCAAAGAACGAGAGGGAAAAGAAGTTGGTCCAACATGTGGTCAAACATTTTTTGTTATCTTTTTGTTGGACCAAGTGCATTTGAAGCATTGACGGAAGAACGACTGCATGAATGTTCATGCTACCGATGTTTCGCTGTTGTCTGCACCTTGGTTTGGAGGTTGAAACAGCCTGAGAACCAGGTGAAAAAGTGACCCAAAATACATAAAAAAGAGACTGGAAAATTTCCTTATCTCGTTGATTATTAGTATATTTGAGTATAGATAACACCCTATATACGGGTAGTCAATCACTTAAAATGTATGTTATGGTTTTACTGTTATTCTTCATATATCTGGTACCGGTGGTGTTCGTGTTCTGCATCGTGCTGAAGCTGGGTCTGTGGCTTGCCATTAATCTGATTCAGTTGGCGGTGTGGCTGTTGAAACATGCCTTTGTCCTGCTATGGAAGCTGTTGGTGTTTGTCGCCGTGTTGGTCTTTGCCAGTCTGCGTTCCTCTCCACCGCCGAAATAAAGCCAGGTAGCCGGAGGTCAAACGAGCTGCACTTAACCGCAAAGGGTAGTGTGGCTTATGGGGAAGGAACAAGTGTTTTCCCTCTGGTTAAATGCTACATAACCTTACCAAAAGCCCAAGGGGTAAGTCCCATCAAACATAGTTCTACGCAAAAGCCATCCATTTCATTTGAGGCAATGAAATGGATGGCTTTCCACATAACAACACATCTTACTTAAAATCCTTTTCCTTTACTGCGTTCATACACAGCTTCTTTTTGAGAATCACAATTCGTCAGACGGAATTGAACATTACAGCCGTCGGGTATGTCCTTGCGCAACATCGGCACAAGCTTGTCAATGACTTCATCGACGTTGCTGAACCCGATGTCGGTCAACTCAGCAATCACTTCACCTTTGAAATAGGCACGGGCATAGATCATCATCTTGGGTGAAATGCGGAACATCTTGTCCTGTGGCGCACCAAGATCCTTTGCCTTTCCCTGCTTACTCTTCTTGGTGCTGAAGAAGATGAAGTCTATTACCTTGGCATTCAGCCTCCAGGCAGGTGAGAAGTCTATCTTCACATAACCACGAGTCACATTCATACCATGGCTATGGTTCATACCGAAGGCCACTTCATACAGATTGGCATCACAGTCATTCTGTGCGATGGTCGCCCAAGTGTGACGGAAGGTATAGAAATGGTAGAAGTCTTCCTTCTTCATTCCCATGTCCGTACAAATTCTTCTGATACCGATGTTTACACCTGCATTGAAGCTGTCGGAATCCGTGAAACGGCTGTGAAATACGAAAAGGTATTCATCGTTTTCATCGGTAGAAAGGTATTTGTCAAAGGTAGCCTGAATGAAGGGTTCCACCCGCATTTCGATGTAGGCTTCATCTTTGCGGCTGTGACGGGTCTTGGCTCGTTTGTAGCAGATGATGCCATCCCGATAGTCGGTCTTCTTCATCAAGTAGAGGTCCACTGTATTGATGCCACCCAGACACAAGGAAAGAAGTGCCACATCTCTTCCCAGTTCGGGAGTAGAAGCCAGCATCTTGGTCTTGGGCAAGGGGCGGTTGAAGAACTCACGGCAGGCTTCTGCACTGATGGCAATCTTCGTCGTGGTATCAGACTTCGGTATCTGTACCTTCAGCCACGGGTTGAACTTGATGCGGCAGATACCCCGTTCGTCATCATTGAACTCGACCAGAGCCTTCTTGAAAATCTGCCGGACACAGGTGGGGTACATTTCCTTTGCCCGGTTGGTTTTGGACAGATACTCCAACCAATGGGTTAGAACAGCAGAGGTTAGGTAGCTAAACATAACTTTGTTAGACCCCACAAAGCGTTCCAGATGGTTTACTGCCAGCTTGTAGTTCTTGGCATTACGCTCATGCCCGTCATTGGCCATCTTCCGGATAAACTCCCGGGCATATTCGCTGAAGCAGACATCTTGATTGGTCTCTTGCAAATACTCCAGCACTTCCTTCACGTCCCAGGCGGTTGTGTCCACACGGTTCAACCGATCCATATACTCACGGACCAATCGTGAACAATGTTCTTTTACCACCGGGTCTGTCGGTTCACCACTGTCGGAAATATGCGCTGCGTCCACTACCTTATTGGTATTTATGTAAACGGACTTACGCGCATGCGTCACTCGAATATAGACTGTATAAAGTCCATCACTCTTCGGTCTCTTTACGGTTACTTTTAATGTCGTCATAATCGATTTGAATTTACATATTAAAAAACATCAGAATTATCCGGGGTAAACAGTGGAAAACATGGTGCTTTTCGGGGTAAACATAGAGCAAACATTTCTGTTCATTTGGCTCGAATAGTGCGGTCAAATGCACGAACCGTCCAAGCGCAAAACAGGCTGTAACCACCGAAAAACCGGTAATTACAGCCTGATAATGCTATAATATGATAATTCTATCTAGGAATTATTCCTCAACAGCAGCCTGCGCCGCAGCCAGACGTGCAATAGGCACACGGAACGGAGAACAGCTGACATAATTCAAGCCAACTTTGTGGCAGAACTTCACAGAAGAAGGTTCACCTCCATGCTCGCCGCAAATACCGCACTTCAAGTCCGGACGGATAGCACGTCCCTTTTCAGTAGCCATGCGCACCAACTGTCCTACACCATTCTGGTCGAGTACCTGGAACGGGTCTACTTTCAGAATCTTCTTCTCCAGATAAATCGGGAGGAAGGAAGCGATATCGTCGCGTGAATAACCAAATGTCATCTGAGTCAAGTCGTTCGTACCGAATGAGAAGAACTCGGCAGAGGAAGCAATGCGGTCGGCAGTCAAGGCGGCACGCGGAATCTCAATCATTGTACCTACCTTGAAGTCGATGCTGTCACCCACTTCTTCAAACAACTGGGCAGCCTCAGCACGAATCACTTCTTCCTGCTGCTTGAACTCATACAAGATACCGGTCAGAGGCACCATGATTTCAGGATGGGTTTCAACACCTTCCTTCTTCAATTCCAAAGCAGCACCCAGGATGGCACGCGTCTGCATCTGTGTAATTTCAGGATATGTATTTCCCAAACGGCAACCACGATGACCCAACATCGGATTATGCTCACAAAGTGCCTCAACACGTTGCTGGATATACTGGAGGCTCACGCCCATCGTATCTGCCATTTCCTGCTGTCCCTTCAGGTCATGGGGAACAAACTCATGCAAAGGAGGATCAAGCAGACGCACCGTCACCGGACAGCCTTCCATTGCCTTGAAAATTCCCTTGAAGTCAGCTTGCTGGTAGGGAAGAATCTTAGCCAAAGCCTTGCGGCGCCCTTCTGCATTTTCTGCCAGAATCATCTCGCGCATGGCTTTAATCTTCTCGCCTTCAAAGAACATGTGTTCCGTACGGCAAAGACCGATACCCACAGCGCCAAAATTACGTGCTACTGCGGCATCATGAGGAGTATCCGCATTGGTACGAACCTGCAGCTTCGTATATTTGTCTGCCAAATCCATCAGTTCCGCAAAGTCACCGGACAGCTCAGCCGCTTTTGTCTCCACCTTGTCTTTATATACTTCACCGGTGCTTCCGTTCAAGGAGATATAGTCACCTTCTTTCAACAGTACACCATCCACTTCCACTGTACGCGCCTTGTAGTCGATGTTCAAGGCACCTGCACCAGACACACAGCACTTACCCATACCACGAGCAACCACTGCCGCATGCGAAGTCATACCACCGCGGGCAGTCAGGATACCTTCGGCAACTGCCATACCTGCCAAATCTTCCGGAGAAGTCTCGATACGTACCATCACCACACGCTTGCCGGCAGCATGCCATTCGGCAGCATCATCGGCAAAGAATACGATTTGTCCCGTAGCGGCACCCGGAGAAGCGGGAAGACCACGAGTCAACACCTTAGCTTGTTTCAGAGCTGTCTTATCAAATACCGGGTGGAGCAGTTCGTCCAACTTATTGGGCTCACAACGCATCAATGCAGTCTTTTCGTCAATCATACCTTGATGGAGCAAGTCCATGGCAATCTTCACCATAGCGGCTCCGGTACGCTTACCGTTACGGGTCTGGAGGAACCAGAGTTTACCCTCTTGTACTGTAAACTCCATATCCTGCATATCACGGTAGTGATTTTCGAGTTTTGTCTGCAAAGCATCCAGTTCCTTATAGATTTCCGGCATAGCCTCCTCCATGGAAGGATATTTGCTGACACGTTCTTCTTCGCTTACACCGGCTAATTCAGCCCAACGTTGAGAACCGATTTTTGTAATCTGTTGCGGAGTACGGATACCGGCAACCACGTCTTCACCTTGTGCATTAATCAAATACTCGCCATTGAAAAGGTCCTCACCGGTAGCAGCATCGCGGCTGAAGCAAACACCCGTAGCAGAGCTCTCGCCCATATTACCGAATACCATAGCCTGAACGCTTACGGCAGTACCCCATTCGTCAGGAATTCCCTCCATCTTACGATACAAAATAGCACGTTCGTTCATCCAGGAGTTGAATACGGCACAAACGGCACCCCACAACTGCTCGTAGGCACAAGTCGGGAAGTCTTTTCCGGTTTGTTCTTTCACCGCAGCCTTGAACTTCTTCACGAGTTCCTTAAGGTCTTCCACCTCAAGCTCGTTATCCAGCTTCACGCCTTTAGCATGTTTCACATCTTCTATAATAGCCTCGAACGGGTCTACATCTTCCTTGTTCACCGGTTTCATGCCCAGCACCACGTCGCCATACATCTGCACGAAACGACGGTAAGAGTCCCATGCAAAGCGTGCATTGCCCGTCTTGCGCGTCAGGCCTTCCACCACTTCGTCATTCAAGCCAAGATTCAGGATAGTGTCCATCATGCCCGGCATGGAAGCGCGCGCACCCGAACGTACGGAAACCAGCAACGGATTCTCCACATCACCGAATTTGGAACGCATCAGTGTTTCCACATGGGCAATGGCTTGTTCAACTTCATTCTTCAACAGAGCAACGACTTTATCCTGCCCCATTTCATAATATTCCGTACAAACTTCTGTCGTTATTGTAAAGCCCGGAGGAACCGGAACCCCTATAAGGTTCATTTCTGCAAGGTTAGCACCTTTCCCACCCAAAAGGTTTCTCATATCGGCCTTTCCTTCTGCCTGGCCGTTACCAAAGGTATAAACTCTTTTTTTGTCCATAATATAAATTTAAAGTTTTTGATAGTGATTTCTCTTTTCTGCTCGCAAATCTAAGTATATTTCGCAGACTAGAAAACTTTTTCAGAAAAAACTTTATGCTAAAATGCAATTTCGACATTGCAATCTTTAATATTTCATTTCATAGAGAGAAATCCCGAAAAAATGTCTATTTTTGCCGAAGAATTTATTAGATTGGTGTAAAAGTGGCAAGAAAGAGAAAAGAACTTCCCCTACTGGAGAAGGTGACAATTACGGATGTGGCTGCCGAAGGAAAAGCCATCGCAAAAGTCAATGATTTGGTGATTTTCGTACCATATGTCGTCCCCGGCGATGTAGTTGACCTGCAAATTAAGAGAAAAAAGCATCATTATGCTGAAGCCGAGGCTGTGAAATTCCATGAATATTCGGCAGTACGGGCAGTTCCATTCTGCCAACATTATGGTGTATGCGGCGGTTGTAAATGGCAGGTTCTCCCCTATTCCGAGCAAATCAAGTATAAGCAAAAACAAGTAACGGACAACCTCACCCGCATCGGCAAAATCGAATTGCCGGAAATCTCTCCGATATTAGGTTCAGAAAAAACTCAGTTCTACCGGAATAAACTGGAGTACACTTTTTCCAACAAACGTTGGCTGACGACAGAAGAGGTTCAGCAGAATGTAGTGTACGAACAGATGAATGCCGTAGGCTTCCATATTCCCAATGCTTTCGATAAAGTGCTTGCCATAGAAAAGTGCTGGTTGCAGGACGATATATCCAACCGCATCCGCAATGCGGTACGCGACTATGCCTACCAGCACAACTATTCCTTCATCAACCTGCGTACGCATGAAGGAATGCTACGCAATATGATTGTGCGTACCTCTACCACCGGCGAACTGATGGTAATCCTCATCTGCAAGATAGAGAAAGAGGAGGAAATGGCTCTGTTCAAGCAAATGCTGCAATACATAGCAGATACATTCCCCGAAATCACTTCCCTGCTATACATTATTAATAATAAGTGCAACGATACCATCACCGACCTCGAGGTACACACCTTCAAGGGAAAAGACCACATCTTCGAGGAAATGGAGGGACTGCGCTTCAAGGTAGGTCCCAAATCTTTCTATCAGACCAACTCCGAACAAGCCTACAACCTCTACAAAGTAGCACGCAACTTTGCCGGACTGACCGGTAACGAGCTTGTTTATGACCTTTATACCGGCACGGGTACCATTGCCAATTTCGTATCCAAGCACGCACGCCAGGTAATCGGCATAGAATATGTGCCCGAAGCCATTGAAGACGCCAAGGTCAATGCCGAGATTAACGGAATTAAAAACACATTGTTCTTTGCCGGAGATATGAAAGACATGCTGACACAAGACTTCATCAACCAATACGGCCGTCCCGATGTCATCATCACCGACCCTCCCCGTGCCGGAATGCACCAGGATGTAGTGGATGTCATTCTGTTTGCCGAGCCCAAACGCATCGTATACGTCAGCTGTAATCCGGCTACGCAGGCGCGCGACCTGCAACTGCTCGATGCGAAATATAAAGTGAAGGCCGTTCAACCGGTAGACATGTTCCCGCACACCCACCATGTGGAAAACGTAGTATTATTGGAATTAAAAGATTGAAAGTACAAGTAGTTTTCAATCGTAAATTGTAAATTGTCTAATCGTAAATTAAAACCAGTCGTGGCAAAAGAAAAAATTACAGCAAGAGCCCGCACACAATATACGGACTACATGGTGAAGGAACCGATGGAGCTCATGGAGTTTCTGGCAGCTAAAATGCCGGACGCCAGCCGCACCAAGCTGAAATCATTGCTGAGCAAACGCATTATATATGTGGACAGCGTTATCACTACACAATACAATTTTCCCCTGAAACCGGGTATGAAAGTACAAATCAGCCGTGAGAAGGGACGTAAAGAGTTCAACCATAAACTGATGAAGATTGTATACGAGGATGCCTATATCATCGTGATAGAGAAGATGCAGGGTTTGCTGTCCGTCAACACTGACCGGCAAAAGGAACGTACCGCCTATACCATCTTGAATGAATACGTGCAACGCTCGGGCAAGCAGCACCGTGTACACATCGTGCACCGCCTGGACCGTGACACCTCCGGCTTGATGATGTTTGCCAAAGACGAGAAGACCCAACGTACACTACGCGATAACTGGCATGGCATTGTAACAGACCGGCGATACGTAGCCGTAGTGGTCGGCGAGATGGAAAAAGATGCAGGAACCGTGGTTTCTTGGTTGACAGACCGTAAGCTGTATGTATACTCCAGCCCGACAGATGACGGGGGACAAGAATCCATTACGCATTACCGTACCATCAAACGAGCCAATGGATACTCTCTCGTTGAACTGAACCTGGAAACGGGACGAAAAAACCAGATACGTGTACACATGCAGGATTTGGGGCATCCCATTATCGGCGACGGACGCTATGGACTGGAAGACGTAAATCCTATCGGACGCTTGGCCCTGCATGCTTTCAAACTCTGTTTCTATCATCCCGTCACGGGAGAGCTGATGCGGTTTGAAACACCTTATCCGGGAGAGTTCAAGAAATTGGTTTTGAAGAATAAGTAAAAAGCTGACATACAATAAAAAACGGAGCAATTGATTTGCTCCGTTTTTTATTGATAAGCATGTCGTCATTGCCGACGCATACGAAAAGGCTGTCCGTGAATATTATCTTGATATTCCCTCCAGCTATTATACCAAGTACCACTGAAAGAATAAGAATCAGCCATGGCTCCTTCAATGTAAGCCATGCTGCCATCATCATAGAATTCCAATTCCATCAGATTGTAAGCCCCACTAACCCAATTCCATCTGAAAAGCAAATAATTCGGGTCGCCATATGAACCAATAGTACCTTGGTTGCGCGCGTTAAAGGTCATAATCGTCCCCCTACCCCAAGTATATGCCCCGAAATCTATTTCTTCAGATGTATACCATTCACCGGGCAGATTATATTCCGTTTCTTCCTCACTATCACATGATGTCAATCCTAATACAAGGACAAACAACAATAACATTTTTGTGTATTTCAACATATTATTCATAAGCCATACTTTATTTATAATTAGCATCTACCATCATAACAACCACTCCATCCAGTTTACCGGATAAATAATGTTCGCGCACCCATACATTATCAAAGTACTTGATTTCACCGGCACCATAATTCAGAGTCAACCCCTCCATAGACTTATCCATCCATTTCCAAGTAAAAGTACGTGAAGTCGTTTCATAGGGACGGGACTCGCCTCCGCGATAATACTCCCAGATTTCCTGTCCAGAATTATCAGCCTTGGCAAACTTCAGCTGATGACTGCATAACACTTCAACTCCATCTTTGTTTTCCGTCTGATATTCTTCTATCCACGTCTTCCCACACAATTTGTCGTCGCTATTCTGCATGGTATAATATACATCATCCCCACAAGACGCCAGCCCAATCGTAAATACACACAACAGCAATATCTTCACATAATTCAAAGTCTTCATAAGTTATCGAGTTTAGTTAATACTTGCGGACAAACATACACAAAAAAAATGAAACACTTAATACTTATCCTGGAATTTCTTGTAGAAGACAAGGAATAAAATAAATCCCATCAGTGCAAACGGTACGCCTGCCAATGCGGGATAACGGTATCCTCCACTCAAGGCAAGACCTCCGATATAGGCTCCGATAGCATTCCCCAAATTGAAGGCCATCTGCACACAAGCGCCTCCCAACATTTCTCCTCCAGGGGCCACACGAATCATCAACACCTGCTCCGGACTGGAGACGGCAAACAAACCTGCCGTACAGAGTGTCATCAATATTGCCGAACACCACGGATAGGGCGAGAGTAAAAATATCAATAATAAAATAACACATATCATCCCTTGCACCACCGTACCTACCTTTCCCGGAGTGTACCGGTCGGACATGCGCCCACTGACCAGATTGCCGGCAACCATTCCGAATCCTGCCAGTACCATCAGCGCCGTAATGCTTTCCGCACTAAAACCGGAAACCTCAGTCAGCAACGGGGTGATGTAGCTATACCAGCAGAATACGCCACCGTTGCCCAAAGCCGTAGCTCCCAATATGAGCCACGGCGCCGGCTTCTTCAAAAAACGGAACTGTCCTTTAAATCCCGTGTCTTTCAGTCCTTCGACCTGCGGTACCCAACGCCAAATGTAGTACAATGTTATCAATCCCCAGGCACCTACCAGCAGAAACGTGGCACGCCAAGACAGTGTATGGCTCAACGAAGTACCCAACGGCACCCCAAACAGATTGGCCACAGTCATTCCCGCTATCATAATTGAAACCGCCTCCGAGCTTTTCCCCTTATCAGCCAATTTTCCCGCAACAATGGAAGCCACCCCAAAATAAGCGCCATGAGGAAGTCCGGAAACAAAACGTCCCAACAGCAAGACCCAATAATTGGGTGCCATAGACGCACAAATATTACCCACAATCATTAATGCCATCAAGACCAGCAGAATCTGCTTCAACGGGCGTTTACGGGCCAGGAGCAGCATGGGCGCACCAAAACAAACACCCAACGCATACGCAGAAATGAAATGACCGGCCACGGGAATGCTGATTCCCAAATCAGTAGCCACATAGGGCAAAATACCCATCATCGTAAATTCGGCAATCCCTAGCCCCAATGTGCCGAACGCCAATGCAATAAGACTCTTCTTCATACCTTAAAAAACAACCTATATTTTTTACCGGGCGCAAAGATAATGACATTGCATTCTCCAAATAAAAAGGATACCGAATTATTTTCAGTATCCTTCTTCATTTTTTATCTTATATCAATTGTATACCCACCTTTAAAGACTCCTCCCGGCGCCAAGTGCTGCATCCAGTCCTTATCCTTATATTCGCCCTTATAATGGGCACGGTCACAACGCCCGTACCACGGCTCGATGCAGACAAACGGAGCATTCTTGGCCGGAGGCGACCACAACCCCACCACCGGAGTGTCGAAATACAGACTGAGATAGGGCTTCTTCTCCTTATTATATAATGTAACTTCTTTCACTTGACTGTTTTCCAGAATCAGGGCATCTTTATCAAAGGAGTGGATGTCCAAAGGCAGCAGGCCATCTGTCAACTCAAGCAAATATTCCTTATCCGGAGCGGCACATCCTTTCTCGGAGATAAGGATATAGTGCAAACCTTCCGTCTTATCAAAGCCGAAATATCCACGGTCCGTTGTCTCCGTATCATAGTCCGGGTAATAGAAAGCCGGATGGGCCCCTATCTGGAAGTGCATTTCGCGTGTTCCGGTATTGATGACTTTCCAAAGCACCTCAATCTTCTTTCCCTCTATCCGATAGCCTATCTCAAGGCAAAACGGGAAAGGATATTTCTTGCGTGTTTCCTCACTGTCAACCAGTCGATAACGCACTTCATCTTCCAGTTCAAGCATCAATTCAAAATCCATATCGCGGGCAAAACCGTGTTGCGTCAATGCATAGGAAACGCCTTCGTGGCGGTATTCATTCTCCCAAACGCTGCCTACAATGGGAAAAAGCACCGGAGAATGCCGTTTCCAGAAAGCGGGGTCTGCCTGCCAAAGATATTCTTTTCCATCATGCAAGATACTGCATAACTCGGCCCCATGTGGGGAGACTTTAATTGTCAGTTCTGAATTAGAAAGTGTTTTCATATCATATATCATTTTGTTATTTTCTCATATAGTGTGGCATCTCTCCGGGTATTTCCATCGAAATCTCCACCAGGCCACCGACCACCCCGTCCTGCTTCCATGCCGTCTGATAAATCATTTTCTTGACACCGTTCTTCTCAATGGTGTAGGCATTCACTCCCCTCGTCTCCAGCAGTTCGCGTATCTTGGCTTGCGATTGCGGGTTGTGGCAATCAAAGAGATTCTTGCCTATCAGGTCACCGTGTTTGGCAAACGTACGGCATGCTTTCTCGTTCATATATAGGATGATTCCCTTTGTGTCGCATACAGTTACGGCACAGTTCATTTCATTGGCCCATTCGTACATAATTCTTTATTTTTAATTGGCTATTTTCTATGTACTTGAAATACATTTACAGAAAACTCTTCAAAGTCAAATGTCCTTTTCTCTATCGAATTATTATTGCATTAATCCTCCTTCTATGAAGAAAACGACTTCATTCAATCGTTCTCTATTCGATTCCTCACCTTTGAAAATAGCTGGAGTGAAGATTATCCTATCTTGAATCAGATTATCTACCAAATCCCACATGACTTCATGGTACAGCATCACCATTGCCACTTTTTCATTGTCAATACCATATTGGCTTGCTAAGGAGCCACAATTATTCTTTAGTTCCGCACTGATAGAGTTTACCAATTTTTCAGTTATTTGATGAAAGCGGTCTTGCCGTTTCTTTATAATAGGAAATAATACATCTCCATTATCATCTACCAGCCCATAAGGTTTTAACTGAGAAACGAGTTTGGCATCTGTTACTTTTCCGAATTGTGCTATTTCATCAGCACAATGATCCATAATGTCGTTGTCAGGAGCAATGCCGCTATTGATGTAAGTCAAAATCAAATTCTGTTCTCCGAAACCATTCGTACCGCATGCAAAGCCATTTCTTGATTCGTATAATACCCAGTAACAGCCACTCCAGCTTGTATAATTGTCAACATCCTCAAACAAGACTAACTTTGTCCACATTTTTCCATCCAGAAGGTATGAAAAAACAAGTGAGAGTACATTGTTCTTGAATCCCATTTCACTGATAGTTTGTGTCAATGATATAAAGTCTGCCTTTGTTTTGACATACATGGATTCAGCAATCTCCTTACTTAAGCTTCTTAGAGAATTGGTCTGTTCTTTGTCGAGAATGGGTATAGTAGTTTCCCATTTCCCTTTTGTTTTACTGACAAGTCCACCTACTTCCAATAACAATAATTGGCTATCAGAGCATTTAATACCCATTTCACGAAGTTCGGCTTGAGTACGTGGAGTCCGTAAATTGTATAGTATTTCCCAATTATTATCTGGCGTTACATAGTCTTCGGGCTGATGTCCGTTCACTGCAACAAACTGGGTTGCTTCCCATTCGCTATAAGGTCTTATCGATATTTGTGCTTTAATCATTGTGGTAACGGACAATAAGGCAAACAACAATAATAAGTCCGGATAATGTTTCATATATCGCTTAATTTTAGTTTTGTTCATCATTCATGCACTTCTCTTATGTAACAAAGATAACGTTTTTTTCAATTCCTCTCTCAAACCTATAACAAAAAACTTCCCGACTACCAATAAAAAACTTCCTAACTACTAATAGTAAAGTTTGCAAGTATAGAGATAAAGAATTACCTTCGCCCTTGGTTTGTCTATCCCAAGCCTTGGGATAGAAATCCCCAACCTTGGCATACACATCCGCAACCTTGGGACAAACTCTGTAAGCCCCAATAAACAAACGAACCTCATAACAACGCTACCATCATGGCAGAATACAACATGCAGGAACTGAACCTGCCGGGAGAAGACGGCAAACGCATCCTCTACCCACGAATGAAACTATACGGGCAGGTGGACTTGGAAACCATCACCGAAAAGATAGCATACGCCTCATCCTTCACACGAGGAGACATCATCGGACTGATGCAAGCCATCACCGACGAAATAGCCTACCAAATGGGGCAAGGTTACTCCGTGAAGATTGACAACTTAGGAGTATTCACCCCTGCCCTCGGTCTGCGGCAAGACCGTGAACGGGAGACGGGCGAAGAAGGAGACACCAAGCGAAACGCCGTCAGCATCTGCCTGAAGGACATACATTTCAAGGTGGACAAAGAACTACTGTACCGTACCGCTCGCCATTGCCACCTGAAACGTTCCACCGACAAATTCCAACGCTCCTCACAAGTGTTTTCTCCGCAGGAACGGCTGGAACGGGCAAAAAAATACCTGGAAAAGAACAGCTTCATGACCCAAGCCGACTATTGCCAACTGACCGGCTTATTGAAGTCCGCCGCCTCCCGCGAGTTGCGCGAATGGATAGCCAATCCCGAATCGGGCATCGACTACAAAGGACGAGGAACACACAAGATTTATATTCTAAGGAAACCATAACCCACATCCATTGAAGTAACAAAAACAATGAAGATACTACATACCAGCGACTGGCACCTGGGACACACCCTCTACAACTACGACCGCACCGTCGAACAGCAGGCCTTCCTACGGCAACTCACCCGCATAGTAACCGAAGAGCAGCCCGACGCCATGGTGGTAAGCGGAGATATCTACCACTACTCCTCTCCCGCTGCCGCCACGCAGAAGATGTACACCGACGCCATGCTGAACATTCACCAAGCCTGCCCCGAAATGACCATCGTAGTCACCGCCGGAAACCACGACAGCAGCTCCAAATTGGAGATAGACAGCAGCCTCTGGCAGCACTTCGGCTTGAACGTTGTGGGAAACATCGAACGTACAGCCGAGGAAGTGAATCTGGACAAGCACATCATCGAGATAAACAATGAAAAAAAGACAATAGGCTACGTCATTGCCGTGCCCCACGTCTATCCGCAAAACTTCCCCCTGCTGGACACTGAAACACCGCGCGACCAACGGCAGGCACGCTTCTTCCAGGCACTGCTGGACGAAGTGAAGAAACGGAATACGGCACAGCTTCCCGTCGTCCTCATGGCCCATCTCTCCATTGAAGGCAGCGACCGTAGCGGGCACGATGAGAGTATCGGCGGAATAGAGTATGTTCCCCTCAGCGCTATGGGAGAAGGGTACGACTACCTGGCACTCGGACACATCCATTGCCCTCAGGACATCAAAGGCAGTCATCACCACGCACGCTATTGCGGCACTCCCCTCCCCGTCAGCTTCGACGAAACCTATCCGCACTCCGTCTCCATCATCGAGTTGGAGAAAGGGGCAGAGCCACAAATCAGTACAAGGGAAATTGAAAATCCGATTCCGCTCGTCACACTTCCCCATGACCCGACACCTTTCGAAGACGCCTTGAAACTGCTGGAAGAATATCCGGAAGAGAAACCTGCATACCTCCGTCTGAATGTGCTGACAAAAGGCTACCTGCCCCCCGACTGCAACGAAAAAGCCTCGAACGCCGCCAAAGGCAAGGCATGCAAATATTGCTACATCAAGACTACC
Organism: Bacteroides sp. AR20; assembly: GCF_964250605.1. Classification (NCBI taxonomy): domain Bacteria; kingdom Pseudomonadati; phylum Bacteroidota; class Bacteroidia; order Bacteroidales; family Bacteroidaceae; genus Bacteroides; species Bacteroides sp. AR20. Next base: position 71,701 of record NZ_CAXUGK010000007.1, read on the forward strand.
CGAGAGCGGCAGGCCGACACTGACGAGAGCAAGCCTATCTCCATCCAAGAGATGCAGGAAATGTCTCCCCTGGAAATAGCCAGACTCTACTACCGCGAAACCGAAGGAGAAGAGATGGACCCAGAACTTTGCCAGCTGATGGAGACTGTCATGCAAAAAGTGAAAAGCAAGAACAACTCCTAATCATTTGTCCGGAACATGAAACTCCAGAAACTCACCATAAAGAACCTTGCCTCCATAGAAGATGCCGTCATCGACTTTGAGAACGGACCGCTAAGCGAGGAATCCCTTTTCCTTATCTGCGGCGAGACGGGTGCAGGGAAGACAACCATTCTCGACGCCATCTGCCTGGCACTCTACAACGAAACGCCCCGCATGGACCATGCCGAGAACGAAAAATACAAAGACCTGAGCCAGACTTTCTCTGCCAAAAAGGAAGATGTTGCCATCAACGACAGCCGGCAACTGATGCGCCGTAACACCAGTGAAGCATGGACGGAGCTGGAGTTTACCGGCTCGAACGAAATGCCCTACACCGCCCGATGGTACGTGGCACGGGCACACCGCAAGATTTCAGGAGCCGTGCAGGATGTGCGCTGGACACTGGAAAACAAGAAAAGCGGTATACAGCTCAACAAAAAGAATGAGATAAAGGTGGAAATACAAGCTGCAGTGGGGTTGACCTTCGAACAATTCTGCCGCACCACCATGCTGGCACAAGGCGACTTTACCAAGTTCCTGCAAAGCAAGGAAAGCGAAAAATCGGACATTCTGGAAAAGCTGACCGGTACAAGTATCTATTCCGAAATAGGTGCCGAAATATATGCCGCCACCAAGGAAAGACGGACGGAATACGAAAACCAGAACCGGAAGCTGGAAGGCATCCACATCCTGGCAGAAGAAGAAGTCACTGCAATCAAGGAAGCCATAGCCACGCAAAATGCCGGAGTCAAGGAAGCCAATGAGCAGAAAACTACCGCCCTCGCAAAACGGGACTGGCTGAAGAAATACTCCGAACTCCTCCTCACCCGTGAACAGCAAAAGAAGATGTGGGAAGGGAAGCAAGCGCAACTGCAATCGGACGAATTCAAACAGAAAGAACTCCTGATTAAAGAATGGAATGCCACCGCCGACGCCCGCAACTGGCTCTCTACCTTGAAACAGCAGCAACAGCAACAACAACAGAACTATGCACAAGCCGGAATGTTAAGAGCATCCTTTGCCCGGCTGGACGGAGGAAGCAAGTGGCTATGCGGTTTCCTGAAAGAGCAAGAAGACAAGCTGCATCGTGCCGAGAAGTACTTGCAAGAGCATTCGCCCTTACTGCCCATGTTCGAGCAAAGCCAATCCATCATTACCGGCCTAAAATCCGCACTCGATGCCCAAACACGCATCGGCACCTACAACGCGCACCTTGAAAGACTTGCCGCGCAACAACCCGTAAAAGTCAAGGAGCGTACCGACAAGGAAGCTGCCCTCACCCGGAAAGAACAAGAGAACCATACATTGCAAAACGAAATAAACCTCCGGAACAAGCAGCTTGAAACCATGGACCGCCCTGCCCTGCAAGACAAGAAAAACAAACTCGATGCCGGACGGGAGAACCTGCTGCAAGCATTGAGCGCCTTGTCTTTACTGGCTGAAACGGAAAGGACACTGAACGAGGCAAAGGAAAACGAAAAGGCTTTGAACGCCAAAGTGGAGGCGTGCCAAAAGCAATACGTCCTCCTGCAAACGGCATTCGACAGCAAGAAAACAAGTTATGATGACATCCGCACCCTCTACGACAAGCAAAAGGAAGCCGTAGAAGAGTGGGCAAAGGAAACACGCTCCCGGCTTGTCGTCGGGGATACTTGCCCCGTGTGCGGACAAGAAATAAAATCGCTTTGCAAAGATGAAGATTTCCAGTCTGTCCTTGCTCCCATACGCACCTCCCTGGAAACAAAAGAGAAAGAATACAAGGAAACCGAGCAGGCATTGAACAACAACCGGACAGAATCCAATACCTACGGAACGCTGGCAGAGAATGCCCGTCAGTCCACAGCAAGAGCGCTCCGGAGCTACAACCTTGCCCGTACTGACGCACAGGCCAAATGCGCCCAATGCAACGACGTCGGCCTCTCCACAACCACCGGCGAAACCCTGAAGAAGCTACTGGAAGAGAACAAGCTGGAAGCAGACAAACTGAACGAAAAGCTCACGGAAGTTCAAAAGCTCAGCGCACAAATCATAACTCTGCAACGGCAAAAGGACGAATACCAAAAACATGTGGACGCTGCACGCCAAGCCTTCAACTCTGCCGACAGAGTGCTGAATGAGCTGAAAAACAACATCGTCAATTACGAGTCGCTCACCGCCAACGAAAAAGAGAACATACGTGCCACCATGGACCGCGTCACTCCCCACATCCTCTGGGAAGGATGGAACACGGAATGGGAGAACTCCCCCCTCTCCTTTATTGACCGCCTGACGCAAGCTACGCGCAACTACCGGCTGGCACAGGAAAAACAAAGAGAACTGAAATCCGCCATTGCCCTTATCCACAAAGAGCTGGAAGGGATAAACATCAACAAGGAAAGCATCGATGCCGCATTCCCCGACTGGCGCAACGCACCTGCAGCTACACAGGAAATGGAAATCAAGAACCTGGGGATTGCCTGGAATAATCTGAATACACAAGCAAGCGGACTGAAACAAAGCATATCCTCCACCGCAGACCAAATGGCAAGGCTGCAAAAGGATTTAACCGGGTTCTATGCCGCCAACCCCACTCTCGACGAGAATCGTATCACCGTCCTATCCGCTTGGTCCGGCTTCCGGATAGAAGCATTGCGTGCCTCATTGCAGACACTTAAAGAGGAAGAAGTAGCTGCATCGACCGCCTTTCATCTGGCCACCGGACAAGTGGAAGAGCACATCGGCCGGAAACCCCAAATAGAAGAAAACGAAAGCCTCGAAACCCTGGATGCACTCATCGCGAATCTCGAAGAAAAGATAACCGCCGGCAACCAATCCATCGGCCAGCAGAAGTTACGCCTGGAAGAAAACACCCGCAACATCGACCGGATAAAGGAAGAAAAAGAACATACCGACCAGCTGCGCGAAGAGTATCTGAAGTGGGACCGCCTCTGCCGTCACTTCGGCGACGAACGGGGAAAGAACTTCCGCAACATAGCCCAGAGCTTCGTCTTGAAAGAACTGCTGGCAGGCGCCAATTTCTATCTGCAACGCTTGACCGACCGCTACGAACTGGAATGCCAGGCCGGTTCGCTCACCATCCTGCTGCGCGACTTCCATCAAGGAGGCTCGGCACGTCCGGCATGCACCTTATCGGGCGGCGAAAGCTTCCTGGTATCTCTGTCACTTGCCCTCGGACTTTCTTCCCTCAGCCGCCAGAGCCTCTCGGTAGACACACTGTTCATCGACGAAGGCTTCGGCACACTGAGCAGCGACTATCTGAACACCGTTATGGACACATTGGAAAAACTGCACCGGATGGGTGGCAAGAAGGTAGGCATCATCAGTCACGTGGAAGGACTGAAAGAGCGCATAAAGACCCAGATACAAGTACGGAGGATAGACAGTTCAAGAAGCGAAATAGAAGTGGTAAATACCCTCTAAGCTGGTATCGGGATAAAGAAAACGAATGTTTTTTCGGCTCTTGATAGTACAAGCACCTGCATTATTTTACTATTTTTGCAGTCTCATAAAAAAGAAAAGACAATGAAAAAGTTCATGAAAGGAGTCCGGTTTACTCCTAAAAACTATTCCGACGAAGTAGAAGCCAAAATTCAACATTATAAGAAAGAAGGATATAAACTGCCGATGCGAAGCGCACTCCGCACCGAGGAGCAGTTGGCCGGTATCCGCGCAAGCGCCAAAATCAACACTGCCCTGCTGGATTATCTCTCCGAGAACATTCGCGAAGGCATGTCCACAGCTGAAATTGACCATATGGTGTATTGCTTCACCACAGACCACGACGCCATCCCCGCCCCCTTCATGTACGAAGGCTTCCCCAAAAGTGTGTGTACCAGCATCAACGATGTAGTGTGCCACGGCATTCCCAGCACCAGGGAATTCCTGAAAAGCGGTGATATTGTAAATGTCGATGTATCCACCATTTACAAAGGTTACTTTGCCGACGCATCACGCATGTTCATGATTGGCGAAGTCAGCCCCGACATGCAGAGACTGGTACAGGTCACCAAAGAATGCCGTGACATAGGCATACAGACCGCACAGCCCTGGGCACGCCTCGGTGACGTAGGCGCCGCCATCCAGGAGCATGCGGAAAAGAACGGATACAGCGTGGTACGCGACCTCTGCGGACATGGCTGCGGCGTCAAGTTCCACGAAGAACCGGATGTGGAACACTTCGGCAAACGTGGTACGGGCATGCTGATAGTGCCGGGCATGACGTTCACCATCGAACCGATGATTAACATGGGAAGCTACGAAGTCTTTATCGACGAAGCCGACGGATGGACCGTCTGCACAGACGACGGACTGCCTTCTGCCCAATGGGAAAGCCAAATCCTGATTACTGAAGACGGAAACGAAATATTGACACAATAAGGCGGACACTTCAAAACACCTATGGAGATAGTATTACTGATTATAGGGATAATCATCGGAACCGTAGTCGGCTATCTGGCGGCAGACCGCAAGTCTGCCGCACTGAGGGCAGAAATCAGCGGGACAAAGAAGGAAATAGAATTATTGAAGCTGCAGAAGGAAGAAGCCGAAGCGTTGCACAAGCGCATGAACACCGAGTTCGAGAATCTCTCCAACCGTATCTTCCAGAGCAAAGCCGAAGACTTTACCAGGCTGAATACCGAACACCTGGGCAATCTGCTCCGCCCGCTGGGCGATAACCTGAAGGACTTCCGCCAAAAGGTGGAACAAGTATACAGCACCGAAGCCAAAGAACGCTTCTCGCTGGGTGAACGCATCAAGGAACTGGTGGAACTGAACAACCGCCTCAGCGAAGATGCCAACAACCTGACCCGTGCCCTGAAAGGAGACTCCAAAATGCAAGGCAACTGGGGCGAAATGATTCTGGAACGTTTGTTGCAAGCCTCCGGACTGATTGAAGGCGAACACTACTTCCGCCAGGAGTTTCTAAAAGACGAACGGGGCGAAGCCATCATCAACGAGGAAAGCGGGCAGAAGATGCAGCCCGACATCATCGTGAAATACCCCGACGAACGGGAAATGATTATCGACTCCAAAGTGTCGCTGACTGCCTATGCTGCCTACACCTCTGCCGAAAGCAAGGAGGAGCAGGCACACTTCCTGAAAGCACACCTGCAATCTGTCCGCTCCCACATCGACGAGCTCAGCCATAAAGACTACTCGCATTACGACGCCCAATCACCGGATTTCGTTATGATGTTCATCCCCACCGAAGGTGCCTACCTCCTCGCCATCCAAAGCGATGCCCACCTCTGGGAATATGCCTACAACAAAAAGGTGGTACTAATGAGCCCCACCAACCTGATTAGCGCCCTGCGCCTCTCGCTCGACCTTTGGAAGAAGGAGAACCAGGTAAAGAATGTGCAGGCCATCATCAAGCGCGGCACCATCTTATATGAAAAAATCGCAGGCTTTACCGACACCTTCCTCGGTATCGGCGACCGGCTGGCCAGCCTGCAAAGGGATTACGATAAAGCCTTCAACCAGCTCTCGGACGGTAACGGCAGTGTAGTACGCCAGGCCGAAATGCTGAAAGGCATGAGCCTCACTCCCAAGAAACGCATTTCTCCAAGATTGCTGCCCAAAGACACCATTCAAGAAGAAACAGAAGAGGAAAACGATAACATTCAATAAAACATCCAACATGAAAACTCTGAAAGACCGCATTCTCCTTCACCAAGAACCATTCATACGAGGTCTGTGTCAACAGGAATTACCACCGGAGAAGTAACAGCCATTCTGGCAAATGCACTGATTCATATCAAGGAATAAAGAAAAAGCGACGAAGAATCCACTCCACTTTCTTTCATTAGAGAGGAAATGCCCCGAACAAAAAACTCCGGCAAAGCCCTGAAGGACAAGCCGGAGTTTTTTTTATCTCAAGACGGACAAGGAAGATTATCCGCCAAAGTTATCGAACATCAGGTTCTGAGCCGGAACACCGAGGTCGTCGAGCATCTTCTCAACAGCTTTCGACATCGGACCGGGACCGCACATGTAGTATTCGATGTCTTCGGGAGCTTCGTGGTCTTTCAAGTAAGTCTCGTAAATTACGTTGTGTACGAAGCCCGGAGTGTACTTCACGCCCGCTGCATCGGCTGCCGGATCGGGACGGTCCAGTGCAAGATGGAACTTGAAGTTGGGGAAATCCTTTTCAATCTGCAGGAAGTCTTCCAGATAGAACACTTCATTCAATGCACGTGCACCGTAGAAGTAATTCATCACGCGGTCTGTAGTGTGCAGCGTCTTCGTCATGTGCATAATCTGTGCACGCAACGGAGCCATACCGGCACCACCGCCGACCCACATCATCTCCTTCTTGGAGTCGAATATCGGATGGAAGTCTCCGTAAGGGCCACTCATGGTTACCTTATCACCCGGTTTCAGGGTAAAGATATAAGAAGAAGCGATACCCGGCATTACATCCATGAAGCCCGGGCCCTGGTCTTTCGGCTTGAACGGAGGCGTGGCGATACGTACCGTCAGCATAATGCGGTCGCCTTCGGCAGGATAGTTGGCCATAGAATAGGCACGGATGGTTTCTTCGTCATTGCGGCACTTCAAGCCCAGCAGACCGAATTTCTCCCATGCAGGCAGATACTCATCACCGATAAGGCTCTTGTCGATGTCCTTATCATAATCCATCGAATATTTAGGAATCTTAATCTGCGCATAAGAACCCGGAACGAAATCCATGTGCTCGCCTTTGGGCAATGCAACGATGAACTCTTTGATGAACGTAGCCACATTCTTGTTGGAGACAACCTCGCACTCCCACTCTTTTACGCCCAGTACGCTTTCGGGAACCTTGATGGCCATATCGCCTTTCACTTTCACCTGGCAACCCAGACGCCAGTGATCTTGTATTTGCTTACGGCTGAAGTGCGGAGTCTCAGAAGGCAAGATTTCACCCCCACCTTCCATTACCTGGCATTTGCACTGTCCGCAGGAACCTTTACCACCGCAAGCGGAGGAAAGGAACACACCGTTTACAGACAGCGTATTCAGCAATGTAGAACCGGAAGCTACGTCCAGTTCCTTGTCGCCATTGATAGTCAGTTTTACATTACCCGAAGGCACCAAGAAATTCTTGGCAACCAGCAGGATAACAACAAGCAGGATGACAACCACGAGGAATACTCCAATGCTTGCTAATATCATATTCATATCCATTGTTTTATTCCTTTCTTTTAGATGTTCAAACCAGAGAAACACATAAATGCCATTGCCATCAGACCTACAGTGATAAACGTGATGCCCAGCCCTTTCAGTGGAGCCGGAACGTCAGAATAGGCCATTTTCTCACGGATGGCAGCCAAGCCTACGATAGCCAGCAACCAACCGATACCGGAGCCCAACGCATAAGAGACAGCATCAGCAATGCCACCGATGAATTTCGGGTCGCTCTCACCCAGCGTGATGCGCTGCTGCATGAAAAGGGAAGCACCCATGATGGCACAGTTTACAGCAATCAGCGGCAGGAAGATACCCAGTGAAGCATACAGCGAAGGGCTGAAACGCTCTACAATCATTTCCACCAACTGAACGATAGCTGCGATTACAGCAATAAAAAGAATAAAGCTCAGGAAGCTGAGGTCAACGCCTTCAATGATTGCGTTGGCAGCCAGCACCTTGGTCTGCAATAAATAGTTGACCGGAAGCGTAACCACCAACACGAAAGTTACGGCGATACCCAGTCCTACGGCAGTCTTCACATTCTTCGATACGGCAAGGTAAGAACACATACCGAGGAAGAACGCGAATATCATGTTGTCCACAAAAATAGAGCGGACGAATAAACTTATTAAATGTTCCATATCTCTTCGATAAATTAAGAATTAAAGAATTAAAGAATTAAAGCAATGAGAACTTGTACTGCAGCAGAGCAGCCCATTTTTCATTCTTTCATTTTTCATTCTTCATTTATTTATTACTGCTTTTCCTGCAATTCTTTGTGACGTGCACGCTGATACCAGATGATGCAAGCGCAGAGAATCAACGCCATTGGCGGCATCAGCATCAAGCCGTTGTTCACATAGCCCAACTTCTGCAGAGGTTCATAGTTCAAGATGTTGAAACCGAGCAGCGTTCCCGAACCCAGAAGCTCGCGGAAGAAGGCTACGATTACCAGAATCTTGGCATATCCCAAACCATTACCCACACCGTCAAGGAATGATTCCCAGGGACCGTTCTGCATGGCAAATGCTTCCAAGCGTCCCATCAGGATACAGTTGGTAATAATCAGACCTACATATACAGAAAGCTGCACACTTACATCGTAAGCAAAAGCTTTCAGAATCTCACTTACAATAGTTACCAACGCGGCAACAACCACCAGCTGAACGATGATACGGATACGGTTGGGTATCGTCTTGCGCAGCAGTGAAATCACTACATTGGAGAATGCTGTAATCACCGTCACTGAAAGACCCATCACAATGGCAGGCTCCAGTTTGGCAGTAACAGCCAAAGCAGAACAGATACCCAATACCTGCACGGTAACGGGGTTGTTCAGTCCCAGCGGAGTAGAGAATACTTCTTTATTCTTCTTTGAAAACAATTGTCCCATATTCTTATTCCTCCTCATTATTATTAGTTAAAAAGTTCTTGTAGCTGCTCAGACAAGCCTTCAACATGGCATCCACACCTACAGAAGTGATGGTACCACCGGAAATGCCGTCCACCTGATAGTCAGGTTTCTCTACCTTACCGTTTTTCACAACACCGAGGACTACCTCGCCGTTCTCCAACGTTTTCTTTCCGGGGAACTCTCCCTGGAAATGCGTGCTGGCGATTTCGGCACCCAGACCCGGAGTCTCACTGGCATGAGAGAAGTAAACACCATAAACGGTATCCTTGTCGCTGTTCAGCGCAACATATCCCCAGATAGCGCCCCAAAGACCGGCACCGTAAACGGGAAATACATATTTCTTCTCACCGTCAACCTCTGCCACGAATACGTGCAGACGGTTATTTTCTTTGGCTTCCTTCTCGTAAGCGGTAGCAAATGCACCGGTATTCTCTGTCAGAGTACCGTCAACGTTCATCAGCATATCGCCCTTTACATATTTATTATATTCAGCTTCGGCATCCTTCACGTCCTTGATGTTGAGTGCAGCAAGAATCTGCTTCTTCGTGTCAAGTTCCACATTCTTGTTCTGCGTCTCGCGCAAGGAAGAACTTACGAATGCCAGCAGGAATGCAACGATAACAACCATTACCGAAGCATAAATGATAGTATAACTATTACTATTGGTATTCATTTCTTTTCCGGTATTTAATTGTTAGACTTGATTGCACGTTTCTCGCGACGTCTGATGTTACCCTGTACCACACAGTAGTCAATCAGCGGAGCGAAGATATTCATCAGCAGGATGGCAAGCATCATACCTTCGGGATAACCGGGGTTGAGCACACGGATGATGATAGCCATAGCACCAATCAGGAATCCGAAGATATACTTACCGGTCTCTGTACGTGCCGATGTAACGGGGTCGGTAGCCATGAACACGGCACCGAAGCAGAAACCGCCCAGCACGAGGTGTTCGTACCAAGGCATCTGTGCCATCGGAGTGTCGGGACCGATTGCATTGAACACCCATGCCATGAAGGCACCGCCTACGAATACGGAGAACATCGTCTTCCAGCTTGCAATACCCGTCCACAACAGCAGAATGGCACCCAGAGCGATGGCGATAACGCTTGTCTCACCGATAGAACCCGGAATAAGGCCGGTCACCATGTCCCAGGAGAACTCCGGAACGGCGCCCGAGGTAGCGGCTGCACCCAACGGAGTAGCTACCGTCAGACCATCTACCGACTGTCCCAGACCGAAGATACTGTCGCCCGATACCCAAACGGCATCACCGGACATCTTCGTAGGATAAGCAAAGAATAAGAATGCACGGGTAATCAAAGCTACGTTGAACACGTTCATACCCGTACCACCGAATACTTCCTTAGCAAAAATTACAGAGAATGCAGTAGCCACCGCCAGAATCCACAACGGGCAGTCTACCGGAACAATCATCGGAATCAAGATACCGGAAACCAAGAAGCCTTCCTGAATCTCCTCCTTCTTCCACTGAGCCACTACGAACTCAATGCCGAGACCTACTACATAAGATACAATGATTTTTGGCAATACAGCCAGAAAACCGTAGATGAACATTTCCCAGAAGCCTCCGGCAGCACCGGTAGCGTGGAAATGCTGGTAACCTACGTTATACATACCGAACAGCAGCGCCGGTACTAACGCAATGACCACCATCGACATGATGCGTTTGCTGTCAATGGAGTCGTGAATATGCGTTCCCGATTTCGAAGTGGCATTGGGCACGAACAGGAATGTTTCGAAGCCATCAAACACCGAACGAAATGCGTGGAATTTGCCGCCTTCCTCAAAGTTCGGCTTTATCTTGTCGAGATAATTTCTTAACGCTTTCATTAATATATTTACGATTTTACGATTTACAATTTACGATTTGCCATACGCCCCGATTATGCCATTTCGGCACGAAGCATATCGAGCCCTGCACGTACGATGCGCTGCACTTCCACTTTGGAAGAACATACGAATTCGCAGAGAGCGAAGTCTTCGGGAGCTACTTCGTAGATACCCAGAGCCTCCATACGGTCGATGTCACCTGCAATGATTGCTTTCACCAAGTATTCGGGGAAGATGTCCATCGGAAATACGCGGTCGTATTCGTTGGACATAATCATGTGACGTTCACCACCCTTGATACGGGCATCTATCACATATTCCTTCTTGCCCATCAACCAGCTGAAGTAAGAGCGGTTGACGCTGAACTGATTGAAACGCGGCATAATCCAACCCAACATTTCATGGATTTCATCTCCTTCGGGAATAACGGTCAGCTGGCTGTCGAAAGAGCCGAGGAAGCCGTTCGGAGAAACTTTCTTACCGGTCAGCACGTTGCCGCTGATGTAGCGGAGGTCTTTGTCGGTAGTCACGTTACCTTTGAAAACGTTCGTCAACAGAGCGCCGACTTTCAGCTTGCAATAAGCGGGTTTCAACACTTCGGAACCCGTTACAGCCACCGTACGGGTCATGTCCACACGACCGGTATTCATCAGACGTCCGATGAAGAGTACGGCTTCGGCACTGATGGTCCAGACCGTTTCACCCTTCACTACCGGAGAGATGTGGTTAATCTGTACACCCACGTTGCCTGCCGGATGTGGTCCGTCGAAAGCTGTTACGGTAACGTTCTTTGCCTGCACAAGAGCAGCAGACTTTTGTTTTACACTAATACCCAGATACGTCTTTGCCATCTTTGACAAAGCGTCGAGTCCCGTCTGGAAGTTTGCTTCTTCTCCCTTCAGCGCGAATTCAAAATCGGGAGCCAGCGGATTGCTGTCGAAAGCCGAAATGAAGATAGCTTTCGGAGTTACCGTCGGATCAGCGATAACGTCGTACGGACGTTGGCGGATGAAAGCGAACATACCTGCTTGCAAAAGAGCTTCTTTTACTTGCTGGCCGCTCATCTTGGACGGGTCCATCTTGCCGAATTCCTCATAGTCTTGCTCAGTGGCAGCCTCTACGACGATGTTCAGCACCTTGCGGCGTGCACCACGCTCCACGCTTGTCACTACGCCGCTAACGGGCGAAACAAATTTCAATTCAGGATGATTCTTGTCGATAAACAAGGGTCCCCCGGCCATCACATATTCCTGCTCTTTGACCACCACTTTCGGAGTGATGCCTGTATAGTCATCGGGAACCAGCGAATAGAATCCCGGTTCCTTAACAGACACAAGTTCCTGGGCAGCAGCGCCTTTCAGGTTGATGTCAAGGCCTCTACGTAACTTAATTACATTTGCCATGCGTTTATTTAAAATAATGGTTTCATTAATTTGCCGCAAAAGTAGCAAAAAAGAACGTGAATAAAGAGTAAAAAAGAAAGGAATTACGGAGAAATTTCCGTAATCCCTTTCGTTAACGAACACGAGAACAAGGATTAGGGGTTAAGGATTAGGGATTAATACCCTGCGGAATCATAGTGCAGCCCACTAATCCTTAATCCCTAACCCCTAATCCTTATCATCACTTTTCTTCAGCGAACATCGGGTCCCATGCCGGCAGGCAGACGGGCTTTTGTTTAAACAGTTCCATCACTTTGGCGGGAACATACTTTGTCTCCACTACCAGACGGAACATGTATTCATTGAACCACTCGTCGGTCATGATGAGATGTCCCTGATAACCGGAAGCGGCTCCCCAACTGTTCTCTACCATCCATTTTACGGGCTTTCCGTCTTTGTTCAAGTCAACGGCCATCAAGGTCATGGCGTGGGAAGAGCCACTGGAGAAAGTCTGGATACGTTGCTTCTTGTCCATCCCGAAGGTGGTGCCCATCAGTGATTCGTAGTCATAGTTTTTCACATCAAGCAGACCGCGTTCGGAGTTCAGGAACTTGCCCACATCGCAAGAGAAGTACATCATGGTGCTGTCCTTCAAGGAGGCAATGGCCATCTCTTTGATGTCCTCTACGGGCAGGTTGACATAAGTCCAGTTCTTGCCGTCGTAACGATGGCGGTCATAGTCTATTTCATAGCACTTGTAATACTCGCGACTGGGGTCGTTCATCAGCATTACGTAGTTGGTCAGCAGTTGTTTGTCTCCATATTTCTCAAGGAAAGACATGGGAGTGTGATGCTCTGTCTCCACAGGATTACCCTTGGCATCGTGGCGGACATAGTCGAACTCCGTGGGAGGTACACCGAGGTTCAGCACCAGCATGCGGTAGATGGTTCCGAGCATCGTAGTTTTCTCCTTCTCCAGAGCTTCGGGCTTGGCACCGGCGGCAGCCATGTCACGCAGTTGCAGACCATACTCTTTCAGCTTCAGAGAGATGAGGTTGGCCATGCGGGAGGTATTTTCACTGCTGTTTGTTTCGGGCATGGCATCTTTGGGAACAAGGCCGTATTTGGAAACAATGTCGGCCACACCGGTAAAGGTACCCCCATCGCTCAGCGGATGCTGGAAGAGCCATTCCACGGTCTTATCAGTCAGGGGACTCTTGGAGGTGTCGATGATGCCTTGCAAGAAGAGGTTTGCCTTCTCCAACTGGTCCCAGAAGAAGGGATAGACTTCGGAGAACTCGAAAGACTGGAAACCGTATTCGGCAAGGGTCTTGGCACGCATCACATTCAGCCCCGTAAACAGCCAGCAACGGCCAGACGACTTCTGGTCGGTGATACCTTTGGATTCTACCTTGATGGAGAAGTGGGTATCCATGCCCTGCATATTCTCCTGGTTGAGTGCCAGTTTACGGATGTCATTATTGCCTATGGCATTGCGGAGCGCCTTGTCGGCAGCCGTGCCTTGATAACTTTGCTTGATTTGTCCAAGCATTTCGGGGCTGATACCCCCTTTTCCCTCTTGTGCCTGCACGGAGAGCAGTGCGGCACTCAGAACAATTACAGATAAAAATCGTTTCTTCATTCAGATTATGTGTTTTTAGTTATTGATGTCTTGCTTCGTGAAGCAGACAAAAGTAATGTCTTTTTTGATAATTTTAGTGACATCTTTAGATTTATTATCTATTACAGTGAAAACTATTCGGGATAAAATAGTTTCCTTTGCACCCACATTTCGTACGACATGAAAAGATATATACTAAGCATTATCGCACTGGTGCTGTTCGCCACCACCTTTTATGCCCAGGAACAGACTGCGGCCGCCACAAACGACAGCGTTCCTGCACTGACCAAAAAAGAACTACGCAAGCAAAAGGTAGCGCGTCGGAATCTGCATTACAATATTCTGGGCGGACCCAGCTACACCCCCGACTTCGGTGCCGTGCTGGGAGGAAGCGCCCTAATGACCTTCCGTATGAACCCCAGCGACACCACGCAGCTGCGCTCCGTAGTGCCCATGGCCATCGCCTTCATGTTCAACGGTGGCATCAATCTCTTCTCCAAACCGCAACTCTTCTTTAAGGGCGACCGTTTCCGTATCTTCGGAAAGTTCAGCTATAAAAATACGGAAGAAAACTTTTACGGCATCGGCTATAATACCAATAAAGATTATGTACGAAGCGACAGTACCAGCAAATACCGGTACAGCGGCGTGCAAATCAACCCCTGGTTCCTTTTCCGACTGGGCAACAGCAATATCTTTGCCGGACCTCAAATCGACATCAATTACGACCACTTGACGGAGCCCGGCAAGTTCTTGGTGGACGAACCCTCGTACAAAGAGGCAGGCGGTACGGCTAATGGCTATAACAACTTCAACTCCGGCCTCGGTTTCCTGCTGACATACGACAGCCGTGACGTCCCTGCCAACGCCTACCGTGGTATGTATCTGGATTTCCGCGGCATGATGTACGCCAAGTTCATCGGCAGCGACCAGACCTTCTACCGCCTAGAGATAGACTACCGCCAATACAAGTCACTGGGCAAGCGCAGGGTGCTCGCGTGGACGGCACAGACCAAGAACGTGTTCGGTGACGTCCCTCTGACGCAATATGCCCTCACCGGAACGCCTTTCGACCTGCGCGGCTACTACATGGGGCAATATCGCGACAAGTCCTCGCATGTGGTCATGGCAGAGTACAGACAGATGCTCAATACCGACCGCAGCACTTGGGTGAAGCGGATGCTCAACCACATAGGTTTTGTAGCCTGGACCGGCTGCGGCTTCATGGGCCCCACTCCCGGCAAGATAGAGGGTGTACTGCCCAACTATGGTGTAGGTCTACGCATTGAGGTACAGCCACGCATGAACGTCCGCCTGGATTTAGGCAAAAACACGGTAAACAACCAGATGTTGTTTTACTTCAATATGACAGAAGCGTTTTGAGTAACGCCCTGCCTACCTGCCCATCCCTTTCCTATGGAGAATGATGATTGAAAGCCTTTAATCGCCTCTCACTCACAAGGTTATTCAAGCTCACCTCTATAGGAAGCTCACTTCCTTATAACATCGGAACACCTTGAGAAACAAACATTTTATTTTTCTTTTCTTTTTCTTGCATCGGTAAAAGATTATCCATACTTTTGGCAATCACATTTCTTTTTATCAAAAAAGAAAGCAAACGAGCGGATACATGAAAGCCCTTGAAGTACTCTTCTGGATAAGTTTATTCATAGTGTTCTATACTTATATAGGATATGGTATACTATTATATATCCTGGTCAAGATAAAAGAATGTTTCCGTAAGCCTGCGCCCCGTCCGATGCCTGCCGACGATGCTTTACCCCCATTGACGCTATTTATCGCCGCCTACAACGAAGAAGATGTAGTGGATGAAAAAATGCACAACTGCCTGGAGCTGGATTATCCCGCCGACAAGCTACGCATCCTCTGGGTGACCGACGGCAGCAACGACCATACCAACGAACGCCTCTCCCACTGGCCGCAAGCCATCGTCCTCCACCAACCCCAACGCCAAGGCAAGACAGCCGCCCTGAACCGCGGTATACATTTCGTAGAAACGCCCCTTGTCGTGTTCACCGATGCCAATACTCACCTCAACCGCGAAGCCCTGCGGGAGATAGTGCACGCCTTCACCGACCCTAAAGTGGGATGCGTGGCAGGCGAAAAACGTATCGCCGTGCAAAGCAAGGACAATGCTGCCTCGGGGGGAGAAGGGCTATACTGGAAATACGAATCCACCCTCAAAGCGCTCGACGCACGCCTCTATTCGGCAGTAGGCGCAGCGGGTGAACTGTTTGCCGTGCGCCGCGAGCTGTTCGAGGAAATGCAGACAGATACGCTGCTCGACGACTTCATACTCTCCCTGCGCATCGTCATGCAGGGACACACCATTGCCTATTGTGCCAATGCCTATGCCGTAGAAAGCGGCTCGGCAGACATGCGCGAGGAAGAAAAGCGCAAGGTGCGCATCGCTGCCGGGGGCTTGCAGTCCATCTGGCGGCTGCGTCCGTTGCTCAACCCATTCCGTTACGGCACATTCTGTTTCCAATATATTTCCCACCGGGTGCTGCGCTGGTCGCTCACTCCTATCCTATTGTTCCTATTGCTTCCCCTCAACACAATTCTCATCTTTACGACAAGCACGCCATTACTGTATGCCATCATCTGGCTGTTACAAGCTCTTTTCTACCTCATGGGAAGTTGGGGGTACTACCTTTCAATGAAGCATATAAAAAACAAGATACTTTTCATCCCCTACTATTTCCTCTTCATGAACGTCAACGTCATACGAGGATTCAACTACCTGCACAAGCGCAAAGGCAATGCAAGCGGCGCATGGGAGAAGGCCAGAAGGGCATGAAACTAATACTGTAAGAATGAAAAACATTTTGAAACAAGCTGAAAACGCCGAGAGACTATTGAAGCTGACGTCAGATACCATGCTCCTTCTGAACCGGGACGGCATTTGCATGGACATCGCAGTGCACAATGTAAACCTTTGGTTCATGAAGGAAGAAAAGCTGCTGGGCAAGAATCTGTTCCAACTGATACCGCCGTCCACTTACTACCAAGTATATCCGGAGTTCAAGAAGGTACTGACGCAAAAGGTACGTTCAGTCCATAATTACGAAATGACACTGGGTCACACTACCTATTACTTTAAATGCATCATGTACCCGTACGACGGCATGGTCCTCTGCCAGTACCGCGACATCACAGAACGCAGCCAGCGCAAACTGGAACTCGAAAAGAAAAACCACGAGCTCAACGAAATACAAAAGGCCGCCCTCATCGGAAACTGGCAATACGATACCCAGACCCGCATATTCTGTTATGCAGGCCATACGGGTATCATGTGTTCGGAAGAGGTGCAGCACATCAATATGGACAATTATCTGGAACTCATCCTTCCTGAAGACCGGAAAAGCTTTACCGGCTGGATGAAAGAGAATCTGAAAGGCAAGATGGAAAACAGCGTGGACTACCGCATCTTCCTCAAAGGAAACATTTTCTATATCCGCCTCAAAGCGTTTGCCCGCGAACGGCAGAAAGACGGGAATGTCACTATAGAAGGATACATACAGAACATTACCGACATACAGAAACGGCGCAACGACATCAATCTGCTGACACATGCCATCAACAACTCCACCGAGGACATTTATTCGGCACACGAAGACGGCACGCTGATATTCTGCAACCGTTGCTTCAAGGAACGGCATGGCATCGGTAATGGCCAAGACATCACCCGGATGAAGATATACGACCTGCCCTCATACGGCAGGGATGAAACATCCTGGAAAGAGTTTGCCAACCGTGTCAAACGTGGAGAGACGAACCACGGATACATCGTCTACCATCCGCTG
This sequence comes from Bacteroides sp. AR20, assembly GCF_964250605.1. Lineage (NCBI taxonomy): Bacteria > Pseudomonadati > Bacteroidota > Bacteroidia > Bacteroidales > Bacteroidaceae > Bacteroides > Bacteroides sp. AR20. The sequence goes on from NZ_CAXUGK010000007.1 coordinate 89,176, forward strand.
CCCAAGCGTCCGGAAGTACTCGCCATTGAAGGAAACGCTTATTGGGTGACAAGCGACAAAGGGGAAGGAACCATCTGGACATTCGGAAGAGACGTATCGACACGCATCCGGCATGAGCAGCAAATCAAACAGTTCAACCAGATTTTGGACAAAATCATCGAAAACCTCCCGGCAGGCATTGTTGTGAAGGACATCAACAACAACTTCAAATACCTCTACCGCAACCGCGAATCATATAACCGCGAAATCCCCATACAAGAGGCATTGGAAAAGGATGACTTTGACTTTTATCCCCTGGATACTGCCCAGGAAAAGAGGGCGCAAGACATCGAAATAGCCAGAACCGGCAAAGAGATGCACTGGATTGCGGAAGAACGCGACGGAAACGGAAATCCCATCTATCTGGACAAACGGAAGATGAAGATTGAAAGCAACGACTTCTCCCCCATCCTGCTGAACATCGAATGGGACATCACGGAAATGGAACAGATGAAACGGGAACTGCTCGTAGCCAAGGAGAAAGCCGAGACCTCCGACCGGCTCAAATCTGCCTTTCTCGCCAACATGAGCCACGAGATACGCACACCGCTCAATGCCATTGTAGGCTTCTCACGAATTATTGCCGAAAGTACCGACGAGGAAGAACGGCTAGGCTATTACGAAATAGTGGAATCGAACAACGAACGCCTGCTCCAGCTCATTAACGAAATCCTCGACTTATCAAAAATAGAATCGGGCATCGTGGAGTTCACCATCACGCCCGTACGCCTCCATCCACTCTGCAAGGAGATACACGACGCACATATTTTCCGCTGTCCCGAAGGAGTGGAACTGATATACGAACCCTCTGACGAGAATATCGTGATTGACGGAGACAAGAACCGGATTTTCCAGGTCATTTCCAATCTGATAGGCAATGCCTTCAAGTTCACCACCACCGGGCACATCAGTTACGGGTATCGCCAGGAAGGCAAGTATGTAGCATTCCACGTCACCGATACGGGTATGGGCATTGCACCGGACAAGGTGGACCGGGTATTCGAACGTTTCGTCAAGGTGAACAACTTTGCCCAGGGCACCGGATTGGGACTTTCTATCTGCAAAACCATCATCGAACGTCTGGGTGGCAACATATCCGTCACTTCAGAGGTGGGTAAAGGCACCACATTTACTTTTGTTCTCCCGCTGGAATCCACCAGCAAAACAGAGGCGGAAAAGAAAGAAGAGGACAACCAGGAAACGACAGCAGAGACACACTCCACAGAGCAGAGGGGCAAAAATGCAGCCCCCGGAGATTCCCCGAAGAATGAAGAGGTCGGAGCACTCCCTACCCCTCCTTCCAAGACCATCCTGATTGCCGAAGATACAGAAAGCAACTTCATCCTAATTAACGCCATTTTAGGCCGACTCTATCGGCTGAAACATGCCAAAGACGGCATGGAAGCCGTAACGATGTTCGAGGAAGTCCACCCCGACCTCATCTTGATGGACATGAAAATGCCCAACCTTGGCGGAATCGACGCCACTCGCATCATCCGTGAACTGGTACCGGACATCCCCATCATCGCCCTTACGGCCTATGCCTACGAGCACGACAAGCAAGCTGCCCTGGAAGCAGGTTGCAACGACTTCCTTACCAAACCCTTCACTCAAGAAGTGCTGAAGGAAACCATCAAGAAATGGCTGGATGATAAAGGATGACTGAAAAACAGTCATCCTCCACTTTATGCAAAAATATCACTTCGCTGGATATAAGCAATCACATCCCCTTTATTGACCACATCCCCTTGCTTGGCACAGACTTCCACCACACGTCCGGTAAATCCGGTCCATATCTTCTCGTATTCGCCCCACGGCGTAGAGATGTAGCAGAACACCTCATCATGCTGGTACTTGCGTCCGATGAAAGGAGCAGAAGAAGGACCTTCGACGGAAACCTCCCAAAGCACTTGCCCCTTGGAAGGCGCGATTATCGGGTCTGCCTTGGCACGCTTCAGCTTCTTGATTTCTTCTTCCGAGTATCCGTTTTTGGCCATCGCCGCATCCTTGGCACGCTGCAGGTCATCCTCAAAACGTTTCTTGGCAACGCCGGATTTATAGTCGCGATACTGCCGGTCGTGCATGGCAAGCTCGAAGAGTTCCTCGTCATCATCGCCATATTCCCAACCGTTTTCGTCCATCTCTTTCCGGTATGTATCCAGAGCATCCGGGTAGTTCAGCTGCGGGTCCGTATCCACGAACTCAAAGCCTTTGGACTTAGCCAGTTCCACTATCTCGGGCGCTAAAGTACCGGGGAGGCGTCCACTCTTGCCCAGAATCATGTCCCACGTATGGTTGTCTATCATCGTCCAACGCTCCTCTCCCTTTACCTGCTGCATGAGGTTCATCAAAGCCACATTCTTCACATACTGGCTGAAAGGAGTCACCAAAGGAGGATAACCCAGCTTGGGCCATACATATTCCACTTCGTCGAACAGCATGACGAGCAGGTCGTCCAGACTGAGTTCCGGCTCGTTCTTACCGCGCAGTATCATGTTGATGCCGGAATGCACTCCCTTCAAGTCGGCCATCATGGAGCCCATCATGCCACCCGGCAAACCGCACTTCAGCAAGAGTGAGGACATATGTTTATTGGTGGGGTCCATGAAATAACCCAAGAACTCGTCAATGAACTCCTGCGTCATGGCACGGGCTTTCATGTAGGCTTTCATGTTTATGTCGGGCACTTGGAAACCCAGGTCTTTCAGCATGGCCTGCACGGAGATGATGTCCGGATGAACCTTGCCCCACGACATGGGTTCCATCGCCACATCGATGATGTCGGCACCGTTCTCACAGACTTCGAGAATGGAAGCCATGGAAAGTCCGGGACCGCTATGCCCGTGGTATTGTATCAGCACATCGGGGTGCTTCTCCTTAATGGTTCTGACAAGCTGTCCCAGCATACCCGGACGTCCGATGCCCGCCATATCCTTCAAGCAGATTTCAGGTGCCCCGGCTTCAATCAACCGGTCGGCAATACTGGCATAGTATTCCACCGTATGGACGGGAGAATACGTGATGCAGAGCGTAGCCTGCGGTATCATGCCCGCTTCCAGAGCATATTTGATAGAAGGAATTATATTCCGCGTCTCGTTCAATCCGCAGAAGATACGGGTAATGTCCACACCCTGGGCATGCTTCACCTTGTACATCAGCCGGCGCACATCTGCCGGAACGGGATACATGCGCAGTGCATTTAGCCCGCGGTCGAGCATATGCGTCTGTATGCCTGCTTCCCTAAAAGGTGCGGTAAAGGCGCGTACAGCCTTGTTGGGATTTTCACCATACAGAAGGTTTACCTGCTCAAAAGCTCCTCCGTTTGTTTCAACGCGTGCAAAACAACCCATTTCAACTATCAACGGAGCAATACGTACCAACTGGTCTACCCGGGGTTGATACTTACCGGACGACTGCCACATGTCCCGGTAAACAAGACTGAATTTAATTTCCTTTTTCATCATAGTCAATAATAAGAGATTTTCCTTCGGTTAACTTAACATATACAAATATAAAGGATTATTCTGACATATAGTCAAGAATAACCCTTAAAAATTCATCAGAAGCAATATGTTATATATCATATTGCTACTATCAAATTATTATCAGATGAAATCTTTCAATTCATCCTGCAACTTCTGGCGCGTAAAGAAGATGCGGCTTTTCACCGTTCCGAGCGGAAGGCCGAGGCGTTCGGCAATCTCGCGGTACTTGAAACCGGACACATGCATGGAGAAAGGGACTTTATAGTCGCGTGGAAGGGCATTGACGATGCGATGCATTTCTTTCAGGTCGTAGGCACCCTCGGTACTGGCAAAACCAGAGTCCTGGGGCATGCTGAGGTGATACTGATTGTCCGTCTGGTCCACAAAAGTCTGTTCGCGAACTATTTTCCGGTAATTATTGATAAAGATGTTGCGCATAATGGTATACATCCAACCTCTGAAATTGGTGTCGGGTTCAAATTTGTCTTCGTTATCCAAAGCCTTGAGAGATGTCTCTTGCAACAAATCATTCGCTTCTTCCCGGTCGGCTGTCAACTTGTATGCAAAGCGAAGCAGTTCTTCTTGCACTGCAAGCAAATCTTTTCTAAAACTGTAAGTATTCATACTTTGCTCAATTTTTAAATAGTTAATAATGGTTTAGGTTTTACGATTGCAAGTATAAGGAAGATTTGAAGCCCCGGGGGACGGAATACGGTTTTTATTAGGGGTGAAAACTATCATTTGACAGTTTACACCCCCTCTCTGATAGTTTACGGGTGATATTATATACTGAAAACCATCATTTTTCCGAAGATTTCGTAAATGTTACGTGATTTTTTTATAGCTTTGCCTACATATAGGAAAACACTTTTATTACATAAAAACACTTTATTTTATGAAATCATTTCAATTTAAGTCACTTCTTCTGCTGGCTGCCCTCATCATTTCCCTGCCCTCCTTCGGACAAGGACTGAAGGCGTTCAAGCTGAAGAACGGTCTTTCCGTATATATATGGGAAGATGAATCCAAATCGGACGTGTTCGGACTGGTAGGCGTACGTGCCGGTTCCATCAACGACCCCGAAGAGTACACGGGACTTGCACACTACCTGGAGCACGTCATGTTTAAAGGAACAGACAAGATAGGCGCGCTGAACTGGACGGAAGAAGAACCGATCTACAAGGAAATCATCGCCAAGTACGACCAGATGGCCGAAGAAGCCGACCCGGCAAAAAAAGAAGCCATCAGCAAGGAAATCAATGAGCTGACCGTCAAAGCTGGAAAATTGGGACTTCCCAACGAATACTCCAACCTGATGGAAAGCATGGGTGCCAAAGGGGTGAATGCAGGCACCTACTATGACTGGACCTTCTATCACAGCTCCTTCCCTGCCTATCAGATAAACAAATGGCTGGAAATCTCCTCACAACGTTTCCTGCATCCCGTATTCCGTTCCTTCCAGTCGGAGCTGGAAAACGTGTACGAAGAATATAACCGTTCACAAGATGACCAGGGACGTGCACAGAACCAGTTCGTGATGGAGAAAGCTTTTGAGGGACATCCTTACTCCCGTTCCATCATCGGCCTGCCCGAACATCTGAAGAATCCCCGCCTGAGCAAGCTGATTGAATTTTACGAACAATGGTATGTCCCCGAAAACATGGTACTGGTACTCGTAGGAAACATCAAAGCCCAACAAATCAGCGGACGCATCAATGCCGCCTTTGGACGTCTGGCTGCTAAGCCCGCACCCGAGCGCAAGGTCTACCAGAACCTCGAAATAAAGGGCCGCAAACAGTATTCGGCTAAAGTAGGATTCTACCCGCAAGTGGCAATGGTATTCAATGGAGTACCTGCCGGACATCCCGACGAAGACGCTCTGGACATCGCTCTGGCACTGCTGAACAACAACAGTCAGACCGGAACTATGGACAAGCTGGTACTGGACGGTGAACTGACCAGCGCCGGAGCCTACACCCGTACTTTCCGCGAACAAGGACGCGCCATCGTAGCGGCCATTCCCCTCTACGACGAAAACCAGCGCCGTTTCGAGTCGACCAAGAGCGCCGAAAAGAAAGCCTTGAAAGCCATCCAGCAAATCGCCAACGGAGAATTCGAGGACTGGAAAATTGATGCCATCAAAGCCGAGAAATGCCGCCAGTTCGACCTGGAAATGGAGTCGAACGAGGACAAGGCCATGATACTGATGAACGCCTTCTACAACGAGCAGGACTTGGGCGACATACTCAATTACAAGGACAAGATTATGGCCATCACCACTGACGACATCAAGCGAGTAGCCAAGAAATATCTGTCAGACAATTACCTGGCCCTATATATCGAAAAAGGAAAGCCTGACAAGAACGCCAAGATTGAGAAGCCGGGTTACAAACCCGTAGAACCTCCGATAGGAAAAGAATCGCTCTATGCAACACAATTCAAAAACCTGCCCATCGGACAGATGGAGGAGAAATTCGCAGACTACGGCGAAGTGCAAATCAAGCAACTGAACGACCGTTCAAAGATGTACTACACACCCAACAAGGAGAATAACGTATTCCAGTTGGTTGTACAATACGGAGCCGGTGAACGCGAATTCCCAAAACTTGGCTATGCCGCCCAGTTGATGAACAACGCAGGCATCATGGGGGCCTACGAACCGCAAGAGTTGAAAGAAGAACTCAGCAAGCTGAACGCAACCTGCCACGTGACAGCCGATGATGACAACCTCTACATCATCATGGAGGGCTACGAAGCCACCCTGCCGCAAGCCTGCCAGCTACTTTCACGCCAGATTTTGATGCCAAAACTGGACGAAAAGCAACTGGCACGTCTGAAAGGTTCGGCAATGGGTATGCGCCAGCAGCGCAAAGACAACGTCAGCATCCTGAACGAAGCACTGCGGCAGTACATGCTCTACGGAGAGAAATCAGACTACATCAAGGAACTGACCGACAAGGAGATTTACGAATTACAGATTTCAGAACTGACGGGCGACATCAACCGCGCCTCCAACTACGAGGCAAAGGTGTTCTTCACCGGAACACTCCCCTTCGACCAAGTATACGATATCCTGAGCAAGAACCTCCCATTGGTGGCCAACGAACGCCCGTCCAACTCCCCACAGGCAAAGGACATGATGCCGGTGACCGAAAACACCGTCTACTTCCTGCCTAACAACGATGCAGAACAAGCCCAAATCCACCTCTACATCCCGATGCAGAAGGCTGACAAAAAGGACGACGTGCTGCGTAGCGCATTCAACCAATACTTCGGTCTTGACTTCACCGGCATCGTTCTGAACGAAATCCGCGAAAAACGCTCCATGGCCTATACAGCCTATGCATTCGTCGGCACGCAAGGCATAGCCGGAAAAGCAAGCTATCTGCGCGGCTACATCGGTACCCAGAACGACAAGGCAAACGATGCATTGGACGTACTGATGGGTCTCGTCAACGACATGCCGAAAAATCCGGAACGTATCGACAACATCAAGAGCTACCTCCGCCAAGCCATGCTGACCAGTCACCCCAGCTTCCGCAACAAAGCCATGGAACTGGTAGACTTGGGCTACAGAGGCTACACAGACGACCCAGCAAAGGAAAACCTGCCGAAAGTAGATGCACTGACCTTTGACGACATCGTGAAATTCTACGAAGAGAACATCAAAGACAAACCTTACTGCATTTCCATCATGGGCAACCCAAAGAACATTGACCTGAAGCGACTGGAAAAATTCGGCAAGGTAGTGAAACTGAACGAACGCAAACTTTTCAACACGAAGGATGCATTGTTCTAACCTTGTTTTATCCCTTTAGCAATCCCATCCTCCTTCCCCCTTATCAGGGGAACGAGGAATATGAAAGATTCCCCGACATTTCGGTTGCAAATGCCGGGGAATCTTATTTTTAACACCTGGAGTTCTTTTGCACATTGCCCGGAATTTCACCGGAAAATCCCTGAGATTCTCAGACAGCAGACAATGGACTACATTTCCCGCTCCTCCTCATTGCCCGAAAGGATAGGCAGGCAAATCCTATACTTCACCGCCAGTATGCGAGTAACGAACACCGTCACACCGCCCACAATCTGACACACGAAAGACTCCATCCCCAGAAGATGGCACATCCAGTAGAAGGTCCCTCCTACCACACAAGCCATCGCATAAATCTCCTTCCGGAATATCAGCGGAATTTCGTTGATGAATACGTCACGTATCACACCTCCCGCAGCCCCGGTGATGCTGCCCATAATGATGGCCACCCAAAAGGGATAGCCCAGCGCGATGCTCTTGCCCACGCCGACCACCGTGAACAGTGCCAGGCCAATACTGTCGAATATGAAGAACGTATTGTGCAGATGGATGAGATGTTTACCGAAGAGGATGACCCACAACAAGGCCAGTCCGGTACAAATCAAGTAAATGGGATCCGTCATCCAGCCCGGGGTGACGTCCAGCAACAGGTCGCGTATCGTACCGCCGCCAATGGCCGTCACAAAACCCACCACATACGCTCCAAACCAGTCGAACCGCTTGGCCGAGGCCAGGCGTATGCCACTGATGGCAAAGGCAAATGTGCCAATGAAATCGAGTATCTGAACAAATGTTGGCATTATCACTTTGAGAATTAAAAATTATAAATTAAACATTGAATAAGTGTGTATTTTCAACAGACACTCTGAAAATAATAGGCAAAGTAACAAATAATTTCCCTAAGAAAACGTATTTTTGTCGTATCATTTTTCACCAACTACGACAATGAGAATAACAATCGTATCGGGCGCACGCCCCAACTTCATGAAAATAGCCCCCATCTGCCGCGCCATCGACGCCGCCAGAGAGGCAGGAAAGAACATCTCCTACCGCATCGTCTACACCGGTCCGCAGGATGACACCAGCCTGGATGCCTCGCTCTTCTCCGACCTTTCCATGAGGAAACCGGATGCCTACCTCGGTGTCACCGGACACAACCACTCGCAGGTGGCAGCCTCCATCATGCTCGCCTTCGAGCGGGAGTTGGACGGGCATCCGGCACAAGTCGTACTGGTGGTAGATGACATGACCGCCACTATGAGCTGCTCCATCGTCGCCAAGAAGCGCGGACTGAAGGTGGCGCACGTCATAGCCGGCACACGCTCTTTCGACATGAACATGCCCCGCGAGGTGAACCGCACCATCGTGGACGCCATTTCCGACTATCTCTTCACCGCCGGCATGGTGGCCAACCGCAACCTCAATCAGGAGGGCATGATACCCGAATATATCCACTACGTGGGCAACATACTAATTGACACCATCCGTTTCAACCGCCACCGCCTGGTGCAGCCCATGTGGTTCTCCAGCCTCGGCCTGCGGAAAGGGAACTACCTGCTGCTCACCCTCAACCGCCGCGACCTGCTGGAGAAGAAAGCCGTACTGCACTCCCTGCTCCAGACCGTCATCGAGAAGGCCGGCGGCATGCCTATCGTCGCCCCGCTACACCCCTACGTGCAAAAGGCGGTGAAGTCGCTGGAAGTGAATGCTCCCAACCTGCACATCCTGCCTCCGCAGAGTTACCTGCACTTCGGATTCCTCATCAACCAGGCACGGGGCATCGTCACCGACTCGGGAAACATCGCCGAAGAAGCTACCTTCCTCGACGTCCCCTGCATCACCCTCAATACCTATGCCGAGCATCCCGAAACCTGGCGCATCGGTACCAACGAGCTGGTAGGCGAAAATTCCTTCGCCCTCTCCGCCTCGCTCGACAAGCTGCTGCACGGAGAATGGAAGCACACCACCCTGCCCGACCGCTGGGACGGACGAACGGCGGAACGCATCGTACAAACACTACTGAACGGCAACAATTCATAATCCTCCATAAACTCTATCCCAAGCTTGCAAACGTCTATCCCAAACCTACGGACGCTTATCCCAAGCTTGGGTCTTTCTATCCCAAGGCTTGGGATAGAACTTTCTCCATACGTCGTGCAACTTTATCCTTTATATCCGGCAACTTTTCTATAAGGATTCTGTACGTTTTTTATCTGTATCCGGCAAACAAGACATACGACTTTCACGTTCATTTAACCATATCTCCCGTTTCTTTAGTCTATATTTGCTTCTTGATTAACCTTAATTTGTTAACTTTGCGCCCGAATTATCTGTAACTTATGAAGCAAAGATATACAATTTACGCCCTTTTCCTGCTGTCACTGTTCGTCTCCATCAGCGCATCCGCCCAGATAAAGGGTGTCATCACAGACTCCCTCACGAACGAACCGCTGATGTATATCACCGTACAGTATGAAGGGAAAGGTGTAGGCGGCATCTCCAACGCAAACGGTGAATACCAGGTGGAAACCCGCAAAGGCTGGGATGAGCTGACGTTCTCCGCCGTAGGCTATATCACCAAGAAAGTAAAACTGAAACCCGGCACCCGGGTGCTGAACGTCAAACTGCAATCGGATGACATCATGCTCTCCGAGGTCGTCGTGAAGCCCAAGAAGGAGAAATATTCCCGCAAGAACAACCCCGCCGTGGAGTTTATGAAGAAGGTCATCGAGAACAAGAAGGCCCTGAAACTGGAAGAGAACGACTACTATCAGTATCAGAAATATGAAAAGATGAAGATGTCGCTCAACGATGTCACCCCCGACAAAATGGAGAAAGGTATTTACAAGAAATTCTCCTTCTTCAAAGACCAGGTGGAGGTATCGCCCAAGACCAACAAGATGATTCTACCCATCTCCATCAAGGAGACGGCGAGCAAGACCATTTTCCGTAAAAGCCCCAAGAGCGAAAAGACCATCATCGAAGGCATGAACTCCACTGGTATCGAAGAGTTCTTCAACACCGGAGACATGCTGGGGACCATCCTTACGGACGTATTCTCCGACATCAACATCTACGACGACGACATCCGCCTGCTGCAACGCCGCTTCGTCAGCCCCATCGGCCGCGGAGCCATCAGCTTCTACAAATACTACTTGATGGACACGCTCATGGTGGATAGGCAGGAGTGCGTGCACCTCACCTTCGTTCCCCAGAACCCGCAGGACTTCGGTTTCACGGGGCACCTCTACGTGGTGAAGGACTCCACCTATGCCGTGAAGAAATGTACCATGAACCTGCCCAAGAAGACGGGTGTCAACTTCGTGGAAAACCTCGACATCGTGCAGCAGTTCGAACAACTGCCCGACGGAAACTGGGTGCTGACCGATGACGACATGACCGTGGAACTGCACTTTGTGAAAGGCATCCAAGGCCTGGAAGTACAGCGGACCACCAAGTACAGCGACTATCAGTTCACAGAGATAGAACCCCGCCTCTTCCGCCTGAAAGGAAATGTCATCAAGGAGGCGAACATGCTTGCCAAGAGCGACGAGTATTGGGCGAAAGTGCGCCAAGTGCCTCTCACCAAGAAGGAGAGCACGATGGACGTATTCATGAACCGTATCGAACAGATTCCCGGCTTCAAGTACGTCATCTTCGGAGCGAAAGCCTTGATTGAGAACTTCGTGGAAACGGGCAGCAAGAAACATCCCAGTAAGTTCGACTTCGGTCCTATCAATACAATGATAACCAGCAACTACGTCAACGGCACCCGTTTCCGTCTGAGCGGTATGACAACCGGTAACCTCGACCCGCATTGGAGCCTGAGCGGTTACGGCGCCTACGGAACCAAGGACAAGAAATGGTTCTACTCCGGGCAGGTGGCCTACTCCTTCAACAAACGCGAATACGTATTGTGGGAGTTCCCGAAGCACTACATCGCCTTCAAGTACACCTACGACGTGATGTCTCCCATGGACAAGTACCTCGCCACGGACAAGGACAACTTATTTGTCGGCTGGAAATGGACCACGGTAGACCAGATGTCCTACATGCGCGATGCCACGCTGACCTACGAGCTGGAAACCAATACCGGCTTCTCCGTACAGGCCATGGCACGCCACCGCAACGACCAGCCTGCGGGGCAACTGCAATACTGGAAGAACAACGGAGAAACACCCGGACAGTGGGATGAAAAGAATACGCTGGTGCACGACATCACCACTACCGAGCTGGGTGTGACCCTGCGTTACGCTCCCGGCGAAACCTTCGTCAACACCAAACAGCGCCGCGTGCCCGTATCGTTGGATGCGCCCACCTTCACCCTCTCCCACACCGCCGGATTCAAGGGCGTGCTGGGTGGAGAGTACAACTTCAACCTGACGGAAGCCAGCATCCGGAAGCGCTTCTGGCTCGGCTCGTGGGGCAAGCTGGACGTAACGGCACGTGCCGATGCGCAATGGAACACCGTTCCCTTCCCCCTGCTGAACCTACCGATGGCAAACCTCTCGTACATCACGCAGAACAACGAGTCCTTCAACCTCATCAACAACATGGAGTTCCTGAACGACCGTTACGCCTCCCTCAACCTAAGCTACGACATGAACGGAAAACTCTTCAACCGCATCCCGCTCATCAAGAAGCTGAAGTGGCGTGAGATGTTCCGCATCCGTGGTCTGTGGGGCACGCTGACGGACAAGAACAACCCATACAAGAGCAACAATCCCGACTTGTTCCTCTTCCCCATGCGCGACGGTGTACCCACCAGCCACGTCATGGGCAAGACTCCCTATGTGGAAGCCAGTGTAGGTATCTACAATATCTTCAAGCTGCTCCACATAGAATATGTACGCCGACTGACCTATACGGATATACCGGGAGTGAAGAAGGGCGGTATACGCTTCATGATATTAATGATTTTTTAAGAGTTACATACTATGCAACCATTAGCAGAACGGCTTAGACCAAGAACATTAGATGAATATATCGGTCAGAAACATTTAGTGGGACCGGGTGCAGTGCTGCGTAAGATGATTGATGCAGGACGTATCTCTTCGTTTATCTTATGGGGCCCTCCGGGAGTGGGAAAGACAACCCTGGCACAGATTATCGCCAACAAGCTGGAAACCCCTTTCTATACACTTAGTGCCGTGACCAGCGGTGTGAAGGATGTACGCGACGTGATAGAGCGTGCCAAGAGCAACCGCTTCTTCTCGCAAGCCAGTCCCATCCTCTTCATCGACGAGATACACCGTTTCAGCAAGTCGCAGCAAGACTCGCTGTTGGGAGCCGTGGAGCAAGGCACCGTGACGCTGATAGGTGCCACCACGGAGAACCCTTCGTTCGAGGTCATCCGCCCGCTGCTGTCCCGCTGCCAGCTCTATACCCTGAAGTCACTGGAGAAGGACGACCTGCTGGAACTGCTGCAACGCGCCATCACCACGGACACCGTGCTGAAGGAACGGAAAATAGAACTGAAAGAAACCACTGCCATGCTCCGCTTCAGCGGAGGAGACGCCCGCAAGCTGCTCAACATCCTCGAACTGGTGATAGATTCCGAAGCCACCGACCCTGTCCTCATCACCGACGACATGGTGACCGAACGCCTGCAACAGAACCCTCTTGCCTACGATAAGGACGGCGAGATGCACTACGACATCATCTCCGCCTTCATCAAATCCATTCGCGGCAGCGACCCGGACGGTGCCATCTACTGGCTGGCGCGCATGGTCGAAGGAGGTGAAGACCCTGCCTTCATAGCCCGCCGCCTCGTCATCTCCGCCTCCGAAGACATCGGACTGGCCAACCCCAACGCACTGCTGCTTGCCAACGCCTGCTTCGACACGCTGATGAAAGTGGGATGGCCCGAAGGACGCATCCCCCTGGCAGAAGCCACCATATACCTTGCCACAAGCCCCAAGAGCAATTCAGCCTACATGGCCATCAACAATGCCCTGGAACTGGTACGCGAAACGGGCAACCTCCCCGTCCCCCTGCACCTGCGCAACGCCCCTACCAAGCTGATGAAGCAGTTGGGCTACGGCGAGAAGTACAAGTACGCTCACGACTACCCCGGCAACTTCGTCAAGCAGCAATTCCTGCCCGACGAACTGAAAGACCGCCGCATCTGGGAACCACAACTCAACCCTGCCGAGCAGAAGCACAAGGAACGGATGCAGCAACTCTGGGGAGAGGAAAAGAAATGGTAAACTATCAATTAAAATTAAAAATTAAAAGTTAGAGATTAAAAGTCGGATACAGAAAATCCCCACAACAAATAACTTATAACTCATAACTCCATGAATATAGTAGTATTAGACGGCTATGCCGCCAACCCCGGCGACCTCTGCTGGGACGAATTGCAAGCCTTGGGCGAGTGCACCATCTACGACCGCACCGCCCCTGCGGAAGTATTGGAACGCGCTGCTGGTGCAGAAATCCTGCTGACCAACAAAACTGTACTCACCGCTGAACACATGGCGGCACTGCCCGAACTGAAGTATATCGGTGTGCTGGCCACCGGATATAACATCGTAGACACCACTGCCGCCAAAGAACGCGGAATCATCGTCACCAATATTCCCGCCTACAGCACCGACTCCGTAGCCCAAATGGTCTTTGCCCACATCCTAAACATCACCCAGCAAGTGCAACACCACTCCGAAGAGGTGCACCGGGGCCGCTGGACAGCAAGCAAGGACTTCTGTTTCTGGGACACGCCGCTCATCGAACTGCGCGAAAAGAAGCTCGGAATCGTAGGCCTGGGCCACACCGGTTTCACCACCGCCCGCATCGCCATCGGCTTCGGTATGAAGGTATGTGCCTACACCTCCAAGACCAACTTCCAGCTTCCTCCCGAAATCCGCAAGATGGAGCTGGACGAGCTGTTCCGCGAATGTGACATCATCAGCCTGCACTGTCCCCTCACCGACTCCACCCGCGAGATGGTAAATGCAGAACGGCTCCGACTGATGAAGCCCACCGCCATCCTCATCAATACCGGACGCGGCCCGCTCATCAACGAACAAGACCTTGCCGACGCACTTAACAACGGTACCATCTATGCCGCCGGCGTAGACGTACTCTCGCAAGAACCTCCCCGTGCCGACAATCCGTTGCTCTCCGCCCGCAACTGCTACATCACTCCGCACATTGCCTGGGCAAGCACCGCCGCGCGCGAACGCCTCATGCAGATTATGCTCGAGAACATCAAGGCCTACCAAGACGGCAAGCCGGTGAACGTAGTGAATAAATAAGCAAACAACATGGGAAAGTCCGCCGTAAAAGGTCTGTTCTACATCTGTCTGATAGCAGCGACATTCGTCTTGGCCACCATCACCATAGTGGCAGCCTTCTCAGGAAATGTAGCTCCGGTCGATTCCGTCATCATGCCATTACTGGGGCTGGCAGTGCCCGTACTCCTGATTGTCAATCTGATAACGGCACTCTGCTGGGCATTGGCCCGTAAGCGCTGGGCACTGGTTCCGCTGGTGGCATTCTTCTGCAACTGGGGATATCTGACGTCTGTCTTCCAGCTCCACCTGCCGAAAGACAAGACCCCGGCAGGCAAGTATCTGAAGATAGCCACCTACAACATACACAACTTTGGAGGTGAGATTACCGGTTATTCCTGCAAGGAGATAGCCCGGTACATGCAGCAGGAGGGCGTGGATGTGCTGTGCTTCCAGGAGTTCGGAGACAACAGCGACTTCCCCACGGACAGCATACGGCGCATACTCTCGCATTGGTCACACGCGCTCATCCCTTCCGAAGACTCCAAGGGCGTACTGCCTATCGCCGTATTCAGCCGCTATCCATTGGCGAACTACCGTTTCATCACTTACCAGCAAAGCTCCAACTGTAGCATGATGTGCGATGTAGCGATGGGTACGGATACCATACGTCTGATAAACAACCACCTGCAGACCACCAGCGTCAGCCAGAAGCGCAGGAAGTGGGAACGCGAGCTGGCCACCGACGACACCCGCCGCGAAGTCCAGGCAGCCAAAGATGCCGCAGGCACCCTGCACGAAAACTTCATGAAGCGGGCCACGCAGACTTACGTCATCAGTCACTACGCTAAGACCAGCCCCTATCCCGTGCTGCTATGCGGCGACTTCAACTCAATACCTTCCTCCTACACCTACCATCATTTGAGGAAAACCCTCAAAGACGGATTCCGCACTGCCGGAAACGGATACATGTACACCTACCGCTATGCCAAACGCATGTTGCGTATTGATTACATCTTCCACTCCCCTAGCCTGAAGGGTATCGAATACTACTCTCCGGACCTGGATTTGTGCAGCGACCACAATCCAGTGATTATGGAGGTTGAAATACAATAAAGTAAAGAAAGCCAAAAATAATAAGGGCTGTCCCGGAAATCCCGTACCAGCAGCATCGTCAGTATGCCCCCACTTTCTTTAACATAATCTCTTTTAAATTAGCTCCTTAAAACGTTATATGTCTCAAAATAAAGGCAATAGTACGCAAAATTATATATAAAGCCATTACATTACGATTACAAATTTTAAGAACTTGCATGGTCTTTTTCATTGAAAGGAGGGAGAAGGAAGATGAAGGGAGGCAGAGGGAGTTATCAGGATTTATTCAATACAAGGCAGTACCACTGTGAAACGGCTTCCACGGCCTTCCTCGGACTGGAGTTCGATGCGTCCTCCCATCTTTTCGACAATGAGCACACAGATGGACAAGCCCAGCCCGACGCCTTGGGAAAACTCGCTGCGCTTGTAGAAACGCTCGAAAATCATCTTCTGCTCGCTGTGCGGAATGCCTATGCCGGTGTCTTCCACATAAAGATGTACCTCGCTCATGCCGGACGGACAGCAATACCCCAGCCGGATGCTGCCTCCTTTCGTAAACTTGTTGGCATTGTTCAGGAAGTTGGTGAGTACCTGTGTCAGTCGCATGGGGTCTACATTCACCTGCACATCTTCGGGAGGGAAATCCTTGAGGAACTGCAACGGCGGCCGGATAAGCAGGCTATGCGTCTGATAGACGTCATCGAGCAACCGGCACACGCTCTCCCGCTGAAAGGTGAACGAGAGGTTACCCGACTCGATGCGCGACAGTTCCAGCACATCGCCCACCAGCTTCAGCAGCAGTTTGGTATTGGTGTTGATAATGTCCACAAACTCCTGCCGCTCTTCGTTTGAAAACTCCGGCTCATTGGCCAGCATGTCCGAGAAGCCGACAATGGCATTGAGCGGAGTGCGGATCTCGTGGCTCATGTTGTTGAGGAACGACTGTTTCAGCTCGGCCTGCTCTGCCAGCTCGCGAGCTTGGATAAGCTCTTGTTCGTGGTCCTTCACCTCCTGGATATTCCGTAGCAGTCCGGTTATGACAGTCCCGTGTCCGGGAGCGTGAATGGTATTGTAGCTGAACTCCCACCACTGGAACTCGCCGCTAAAACTGCAACGGTATTGCCCCTTATGACGGCTCTGCACGTGCCTTGCCCCTACGTTCTTATGGAAAGCGGGCAAATCGTCGGGATGGATATAGGGAATGATTTCATCCAAGCGGAAGTGTCCGTGGGGGCGGTGGATAAGTTCGCAGAACTGCAAGTCGCAGGAAACGGAATCGCCTTCCAGCCGCCAGGCATATGCCGAACTCCCTTCGATGGCAAGGCAAAGGGTTTCGTGTTCGTAGAGCAGGGTTTGCAGTGCCTCACGCTTGTGCCTGCGTTCGCGCAACAAGCTGAAAGCCAGCAGGGCTATTACCATCAGGATGAGGATAGCGCCCAGAAAAGAACTGAAAATGATAGGATAGTGATATCGTTCCGAAAAGGGGATATACATCACTGTGTATGCTGCCGGGATGTTCTCAAGCGGAATCCCGTACTTCTGCAACGCATGCCAGTTCAGCACATACTGCTTGGCACACTCCGTCACCGGTCTCTGGGGCGTCTTCCCTTCAAGGCGTTCCTTGATGCCGTCTGCCATATACCTTATCTGGCTTTCCAGCGGAGTGAAATATCCGCCTATCATGTAGTCCACAAAGCCAAAGCCCTCATTGACGGTCTGAAAGGTGGGCCCCTCGAAGAGCGTGGCAACCCGCTTGGTGGTATAGTCGCGTTTGGTATAAAGCAACATCGTGTTTTCGCCGCGTCCCAACCACATCAGGCGGCGCATATCCACAGAGTCGCTCACCATGCGCACAATCATCGTGGAATCCAGCAATACGTTTATGTTCTGCCGCTTCAGGATGGGACTGACAGTTTCCCCTTCACGCACGCGGTGATAAGAAAAACCGGCAAAGTGGGCGCCTTCGTTGGAGGTCACGATGTTGAAACCCTGCCCCTCGCACTGTTCCTTCAGTGCCTGCCATATCTTGCGGTCCAAAAAGGTCAGACCGTTCATCAGGCAGATGCGCGACTTACCCATGATGCTCTCTACCATGCGGATGGTACGTAGATAGTCGGGCATGTCGGCATAGCCCGTGACGTTGGGGTATTGCCGCAGCAAGGGGAAGTTGGGATAGTTCACGCCGCTGAACACTACGGGTATCTTATGTGCCACGGGATGCCCGCAGGCCATCAGTGCATAGGTTGCCTGGTCGTCAAGCACCGCCACCAGTTCGGCGCCCCAGACAGAGAGGTCATCAAGGAAAGCAGACATCCGGCGATTCTCCGACTGCTCCATGTAGCGGTCGCAATCCAGATAATACTCACGGATGTCACACTTCATACCGAGACGGCGGAACTCTTTCTGTAACAGTTCCAAAGCTTTGTGGGCGGGAGGATAGCCCGGCTCGAAGGAATGTATCAGCGCGACGCGACGCGTCTCCGCATGGGCGGGGCAGGCACACCACACGAGGCAAAGGGAAAGCGTCAATATATATACGGCAACTACCGTTGTTTGCTTCATATCCGGAAGGTCCTTTTCGACTTGTATCAGCAAAGATACGAATGTTTTTTAAGAATAATGGACTATTTCTTCTGTTTCTGTAACAAAGAATACGTTTTCTTAAATCATTGACACATCCCAACTTATCTTTCAGAGGATTTACCGAATATCCCTAAAGAACCGATTCTTCGTCCAGTATTCCAAAGTGGAGATCTATTTGTTCTTAACCTTCGGCAACACCGCATTCAGTACCATATATCCCAACATACCGGCAACAATCGTTCCCAGCAATACACCAAACTTCGCCTGGTTCAGCAGATCCGGATATTCTCCTGCAAAAGAAAGGTTGGCAATAAATAAAGATACCGTAAAGCCAATACCCCCCAACAAGGATACTCCGGCAACACTTCTCCAATTCATTCCCGGAGGCATTGAGGACAAACCACTCTTGACCGCCAGCCAGGTAAACAGAAAAATACCGATAAACTTGCCAAGAAGCAATCCTGCAGCCACCGCTATACTAACAG
This sequence comes from Bacteroides sp. AR20, assembly GCF_964250605.1. Taxonomy (NCBI): domain Bacteria; kingdom Pseudomonadati; phylum Bacteroidota; class Bacteroidia; order Bacteroidales; family Bacteroidaceae; genus Bacteroides; species Bacteroides sp. AR20. Next base: position 107,909 of record NZ_CAXUGK010000007.1, read on the forward strand.
CTCCAACAACGCCACCGCCTCCACTGAACACCACACCGGCATTGGCAAAGGCAAAGAGCGGCAGTATCACAAAGTTTACCGCACCATGCAAATTGTCTTCCAGGGATTGCAAAGGACTAATTACATGATCAGAAGCGCGCTCCACTTGTTTTAGAGTGGCAATCTGCTCATTGGTCAATATAATATTATCTGATTTGGTAACCGGAAAATCACCGATAATGTCGCGGATGCGTTTAATGTATTTCCCGGCATCCAAACGGGGACGGGCCGGTATTACAAAGGCCAGTATCACTCCGGAAATAGTGCTGTGAATGCCCGACTGAAGGAACAAATACCAAATAATTACCCCGATAAGCAGGAAGAATATCTTCTGTGTCATACCGAATTTCCCCATATAGTAAAGGAAGAAATAAAGGACAGCAGCTACAATAAGATATCCGTATGCCACTTCGGAACTATAGAAAATGGCAATAACCAGAATGCCGCCAATATCATCGACCACTGCAAATGCCGTCAGGAAAATTTTCAGGCTCAAAGGCACCCGTTTACCCAGCAGACTGAGTACACCCAATGAAAAAGCAATATCCGTAGCCATCGGTATAGCCATACCGCGCGTTTCCGGAGTACCCTGAACGACCAAAAGTGAATAGACAATGACCGGCACCAGCATACCGCCACATGCCGCTACAAAGGGTAAAGAGGCCTTACGAAAGGAAGAAAGTTCACCCACCAGCAGTTCCCGCTTTATCTCCAACCCCACGGCCAGAAAGAAAACAGTCATCAGGCAGTCGTTTATAAACTCAATCATTTTCAATGGATGACCGCCATGGGAGAACAAGTTGAAGTCTCCGATGCGCAGATGCAGTTCCTGCAAAAGAAAGCCCTGATACAACGGAGCCATTGGTGAATTAGCAATAACGGCCGCCAAAATAGCCATCAAAAACAGCAAGATGCTCGCCGCTATATTCAGCGACGAGAAGTTTTTCACAGTACGTAAAATAATCATAAAGAAGTATATTTGATTTAAGATTTCATCCTTTCGACATCAATCCAGCTTCAAGACTGCCAGGAACGCTTTCTGAGGTACCTCCACATTACCAATCTGTTTCATACGCTTCTTACCTCTCTTCTGTTTCTCAAGCAATTTTCGTTTACGGCTCACGTCACCTCCATAACATTTGGCCGTTACGTCCTTACGCACAGCCTTAATCGTTTCCCGGGAAATAATCTTGGCACCGATAGCAGCCTGAATGGCGATATCGAACTGCTGTCTCGGAATCAGGTCTTTCAACTTCTCGCACATCCGGCGTCCCAATTCGTAGGCATTGTCAAAGTGTGTCAAGGTAGAAAGAGCATCCACCGGCTCACCGTTCAGCAAAATATCCAGCTTCACCAGTTTGGAAGGGCGGAAACCGTGGGGATGATAGTCAAAAGAGGCATATCCCTTGGAGATACTCTTCAATTTATCATAAAAATCGATGACTATTTCGCCAAGAGGCATGTCATAGTATATTTCTACGCGGTTACCTGAAATATATTCCTGCTTCACCAGCTCGCCACGCTTGCCCAGGCAAAGAGTCATGATAGGACCGATGTAATCAGTGGTGGTAATCACCGAAGCACGGATATAGGGCTCCTCAATACGGTCTATCATGGTAGGGTCGGGCATGCTGCCGGGGTTATGCACTTCGGTCATATTTCCCTGCTTGTCATAGATATTGTAGGAAACGTTGGGCACGGTGGTGATAACGTTCATGTCAAATTCGCGGTCAAGGCGTTCCTGCACAATCTCCATATGGAGCAGCCCAAGGAAACCGCAACGGAAACCAAAGCCCAAAGCCAATGAAGACTCAGGCTGGAAAGTCAGCGAAGCATCATTCAACTGCAGCTTCTCCAAAGAAGAACGCAAGTCCTCGAAATCTTCTGCCTCGATGGGGTACACACCGGCAAAAACCATCGGCTTTACCTCCTCAAAACCGGCGATAGCCTCTTCGCAAGGACGGGCAATATGCGTAATCGTATCACCCACTTTCACTTCCTTCGAGGTTTTGATACCCGAGATGATATAGCCCACATCCCCCGTACGCAACTCCGGACGTGGCATCATTTCCATTTTGAGCACTCCGATTTCATCCGCATCATATTCCTTGCCTGTATTGAAGAATTTCACTTTATCCCCTTTACGAATCACACCGTTCACTATCTTGAAATATGCAATGATACCACGAAAAGAATTGAAGACAGAATCGAAAATCAACGCCTGCAACGGAGCTTCCTCGTCACCCTCCGGATGAGGGATACGCTCAATGACCGCAGCCAGAATCTCTTCCACTCCCATGCCTGTTTTGCCGGAAGCACGGATAATTTCATCACGCTTGCAACCCAACAGTTCAACGATTTCGTCCTCCACTTCCTCGGGCATGGCGCTTGCCATGTCACATTTGTTGATGACGGGGATAATCTCCAAATCATGCTCAATCGCCATATAGAGGTTTGAAATGGTCTGCGCCTGCACTCCTTGCGAAGCATCTACAATAAGCAAGGCTCCTTCACAAGCGGCGATGGAACGTGACACCTCGTACGAGAAGTCCACGTGTCCCGGAGTGTCTATCAAGTTCAGAATATACTTTTCACCTTTATAGGTATACTCCATTTGTATGGCATGGCTCTTGATGGTGATACCTCTTTCCTTCTCAAGGTCCATGTCATCCAGCATCTGTCCGTTAGTTACTTGTATAGTATTGGTAAATTCCAGCAGACGGTCTGCCAAGGTTGATTTACCGTGGTCGATATGGGCAATAATGCAAAAATTTCGTATATTCTTCATTGTCAATAACTATCTATTAATTGGGTGCGCAAAGATAATGAAAACAGAGCAAATAAAAAAAATGCGTTGATAACATATTCATGTACCAACGCATCTTTTTATAACATTCCAATCAATTCCTCGCTTAGTTCAGCTTTACAAACAATTCGCCTTCCACTTCAGAAGTAGAAACCTTGTCTTCTCTTAACAACCAGCCCAATCCCAGGAAGAAGTCCTTGTCAATCAGTTTAGTTGCTTTCTTGATTTGCTTGTGAGTCAAGCCATCTGTGCCATTCAGTGCAGTCCAAATCTGTCCTGCAACATTACCAGCTTTTTCTTTTAACATTTCTATTTGCTTTTAGTTAAACGTTATCCTCATCTCCAAAGATAGAGATGTCGGTGTTTTTATATCGCTGCAAAGATAGGTATATTTATGTTATACAACACGTTATTAGGCACTTTTTTTCTTACTAAGGGGTAAAAAAGTTCTTTTTTCTTACTTTGAGGACATTTTTTCCAGGTATTCGGTCCAAATTTGGGCAGCTACCTCTACCATCCTGGCACACGGGCGTTTAGCATAATACTGCTCGGTACGGGCTTCCGGAACGGACGAACCTTCCGGTTTTCTCAACCCCAACAATTCAGCACATATCAAAGAGCCGTTTCGTTTCTTGAACTCAGCAGCCAGCTCCTGCACCAACGCATAGTTTGCCGCCTTACCTTCACGGTCCTTGCCTTCCACAGCTCCTTTTTCCAATCCGGCCAATAGGAACATGCCGCATGCAGCACCGCATGTCTGCCTCATACGACCTATGCCACCACCAAAAGAGGCGGACATCCGGAAAGCCTGCTCTTCTGTAAAGCCATACATATCTGCAAAAGCTCCCACCACCGACTGCGAGCAGTTATAGCCACTCTTGAAAAGCTCCACAGCTTTTTCGATTCTGCCTTTTGTTTCCATAATCATTCTGTAATTTCCAACAACATCGGGCAATGGTCCGAGTGGACAACGTCACCCAATATTCTCGCCTCCTTCAACATCGGACGCACCGGCTCACTCACCATGCAATAATCAATACGCCACCCTTTGTTCTTGGCACGTGAGTTAAAGCGATAGCTCCACCACGTGTATTCCTGCTTGTCGGGATGAAGCCAACGGAAGGAATCTATGAATCCCGCATTGAGAAAGCGCGTCATCCACTCCCGCTCTTCTGGCAAAAAGCCGCTGTTGGTGGCATTCCTGACAGGGTCATGAATATCTATTGCCTCATGGCAGATATTATAATCACCGCAAAGAATAAGGTTAGGACGCGTACGTTCCAACTCCAATACATACTCTTGGAATTTCTCCAACCAGACCATCTTGAAGGCCTGGCGTTCGTCGCCGCTGGTACCGGAAGGATGATAAACACTCACAACGGACACATCACCGAAGTCGGCACGGATAAAGCGCCCTTCGTTATCATATTCTTCAATGCCCATGCCGTACTCCACATGGTCCGGTTCTTGCTTGCTCAGAATAGCGACTCCACTATACCCCTTCTTCTGTGCAGAATATAGGTAATGCTTATACCCCAAAGCATCCAGCGCCTCCGCCGGATACTGTTCCGGTTGCAGCTTTGTTTCCTGCAAACAAAGCACATCCGGCTGCTCTTGTGCCAGCCACTCGGGAAAACCTTTTGTCACGGCAGCCCTCAGCCCATTTACGTTATATGTAATAATCTTCATACTTATTTGATTTCTTAGAAATGAATTATTCAAGATGTCAACTCGGATACCAGCAGCATGATATTCAGCACAGTGACCACCGCAGCAATGGCGTAAAGTACAAATGTACTCCATTTACTGTTTACATACTGCCCCATCACTTTGCGTGAAGAAGTCAGTCCCACTTGCAGGAAAACCGTAAACGGCAGCTGGATGCTCAGTATCATCTGTGAAATCAGCAGTCCTTTGAACGGGTCTCCGATAAAGAAAATCAGCAGCAGTGCAATACCCAATGACAGAATCACACCCACCTGCGAGTGACTGTCTTTGATATGATAGGATTCTCCGAAAATACCGGCAAAGATAGAACCTGCCGCCATACCACTGGTTATCGTGGAAGATATACCCGCCATCAGTAATGCCAATGCAAAAACCACGGCAGCACTGTTCCCCAGCAACGGCTCCAGCAAGGATTTGGCCTGCTGCAACTCTTCCACCTGAATACCGCTTTTAAAGAAAGTTGCCGCAGCCAGCAGTATCATGGCACTGTTGATGGCCCATCCCACAATCATAGAGAACAGCGTGTCGAACAATTCATATTTCAACACCTTACGGATGGATGCATCATCTTTCTTATTATATTCATGGCTCTGTATCACTTCCGAGTGCAGAAACAGATTATGCGGCATCACCACCGCACCGAGTACACTCATGATAATCAGCATGCTCCCATGCGGGAACGAAGGTGTCACCCACCCTTGTGCGGCCAGCGGCCAATCTATCTTCACCAGAAACAGCTCATAGATAAAGGAGAGCCCGATGACCGAAACAAAAGCAATGATGGAACGTTCTATCTTCTTGTAGGAATTAGTGAAAAGCATGACGACTACAAATACGGTAGTCAAGATAGAGCCCCATATGATGGGAATGTCAAACAGCATCTGCAAAGCGATGGCACCTCCCAATATCTCTGCCAGCGAAGTCGAGATGGAAGCCAGCACTGCTGTACCCAATATGGGACGCGACACCCAGGAAGGAGTATATTTGGTAGCGGCTTCGGACAAGCACAAGCCGGTTACAATGCCAAGATGCGCCACATTATGCTGCAATACAATCAGCATGATAGTGGATAAAGTCACGACCCACAGCAATGAATAGCCAAATTCAGACCCTGCCGCAAAATTAGATGCCCAGTTCCCCGGGTCAATAAAGCCCACAGTCACCAGCAGTCCGGGACCTATATATTTAAAAACGTCCAGACCGCCCAGATAGCGTTTGTGGTCTCTCCGTTTCAAGTCTTTAAAAATATTCTTCATTGTGTCTGTTCAATTAAGAGCGTAAAAATACTCAAATAATAACAAATACCTCCATGTTAGGTTCAAAAAAAGCCCCTGGCATCTTTCAATGTCAGGGGCTCTCATCCATTCTTTCAGGCAGGAGGCTCAATACCCCATCTCGTGCAATGCCTTGCACAATTGGTCGGGGCAGGAAGTGGAACGTCTTCCGCAGCGAATTCCTTCCAAACGAGCAATCACCGCATCTACCGGCATGCCTTTCACCAAACGTGAAAGTCCTTGCAGGTTTCCATTACATCCACCCCAAAATGCCACTTCTTTCACAATACCATCTTCCACATCCAGTTCGATGTTACTGCTACACGTACCTTGCGTCTTGTATGTATATGTCATTATTCTCCGCCTTCTTCCGGTTTCATGTTAGTATAAACCGTCTGTACATCATCAAACTCTTCGAGACGCTCTATCATCTTGTCGATGGTTTCGCGTTGCTCGGGAGTCACATCCTTCATATCGTTCGGGATATAGGTAAACTCACCGCCGACATCTTCAAAACCGCACTCTTCCAAATGTTTCTGGATAGCTGCATAGCTTTTCGGATCACCATAAATAGTGATAGTACCTTCTTCTTCATCCTCTTCGTAGTCTTCCTCTACGTCATAGTCTATCAAGTCAAGAATGAGTTCCTCCATATCGATACCGTCTTTCTTCTTGAAAGTGAACACACACTTGTGGTCAAACAAGAAAGCCAGTGAACCCATTGTTCCCAAGTTACCGCCGAACTTATTGAATACGGAACGCACATCGGCTACTGTACGGGTAGTGTTATCGGTCAGTGTATCCACAAAAACAGCTACACCGTGAGGACCGTATCCTTCATAAGTCATACCCTTATAGTCGCTCTGGTCCTTACCCATCGCATTTTTGATAGCACGTTCAATATTATCCTTCGGCATGTTTTCACGCTTACAAGTAGCGATAACCGAACGCAGTGTCGGGTTGTTTTCCGGCTCCGGACCACCGGCCTTCACCGCAATAGCAATTTGTTTACCCAGTCTTGTAAAGGTCTTTGCCATGTGACCCCATCTTTTCAATTTGGCAGCTTTTCTATATTCAAACGCTCTTCCCATTGGAACTGTATTTTAAATTATGAATTATAAATTCTGAATAATGAATCAACGCAGTTTGGCATTCAACTTGTCCTCCAGGTTCTTCACTAGTTTGGACATAATCTTGTCAATCTGCTTATCGTTCAACGTGGCATTCTCATCCTGCAGCAGGAAGCTCACCGCGTAACTCTTCTTACCGACTTCCAGATTCTTACCCTCGTAAACGTCGAAGAGAGAAACCTCCTTCAGCAGCTTTTTCTCCGTCTCGTAGGCAATCTTCTCGATTTCCGCAAACTGCACTTTCTTGTCGAGCAGTAACGCCAAGTCGCGTTTCACGGCAGGGAACTTGGAGATTTCCGTATAGCTCACCTTCACATTGCGGATAGCCTTCAGCAATTCTTTCCAGTTGAAATCGGCATAGTAAACCTCGTTGTCAATATCGAATGCCTTCAGCAGCTTCTTTGTTACAATACCGAAAGTAGCCAACCGCTTTCCACCCCTTGTCTGTACGGATAAACCGGCAGCATAGATGTCATCAGTCAGATTGCCGACAACCAAATCATGCATGTGCAGCCCCAATCTGGCAAAGACATTCTCAACGTATGCCTTCAGCTCATATACCGAGCTGTTCTCATCCGGATGAGCCCATGAGTTGGTCACCCTCTTGCCAGTCACCCACAAACCAAGATGATAGTCTTCGGAATAAGCGGCAAGCACCTTTTCCGGATTCTTCTTCTCCTCGTTGAAGTGATAACAATTACCGAATTCAAAGAATTTCAGGTCTGCATTCTTACGGTTGGCGTTGTGCGAGATGCTTTCCAATCCACCGAAAAGCAGTGTCTGACGCATGGCATTCAAGTCTGCACTCAACGGATTCAGCAACATTACCAGATTCTTTGACGGATAAGACTCCAAGTTGTCATAGTAAGCGGCACGCGTCAACGAGTTGTTCAGAATCTCATTGAAACCACAGCCCACCAGCTGCTCGGCAACCAGGTTCTGCAGTTTGTTGGATTTATCATATTCACCCTTGGTAGTCAGGCAAGACTTCAAGGTAGTCGGAATCTCCACATTATTATATCCGTAGATGCGCAGAATATCCTCTATTACATCGCAATCGCGCTGCACGTCCACACGGTAAGGAGGAACATCCAGTGTAAGCCCTTCGGCTGTCTCGTCTACAATCTTCATTTCCAGACTTGTCACGATGCTCTTGATGGTATCCACCGGAATAACTTTACCAATCAGTGAGTTCACTTTCTCATAGGCAAGTTCCACACGGAAATCCTTGGCAGGAGCGGCGCACACATCTTTTATTTCAGAAGAAATGGTACCTCCGGCAAGTTCCTTTACCATCAAAGCTGCCAGCTTCAGGCAGTAAATAGTGGCATTCGGGTCAATACCTCTTTCAAAACGGAAAGAAGCGTCTGTGTTCAACGCATGGCGACGGGCTGTCTTGCGCACCCATGTGGGATGGAAGTAAGCACTTTCAAGGAATACATCTTTGGTGGTTTCCGTAGAACCGGAATCCAGACCGCCGAACACACCGGCAATACACATCGCCTCTTCCTTGTTGCAAATCATCAGGTCGCGTTCGTTCAATTTACGCTCCACGCCATCAAGAGTTACAAACGGAGTACCTTCCGGCATGGTCTTTACAATCACCTCACCGCCTTTAATCTTATCTGCATCGAAGCAGTGCAGCGGCTGGCCGAAAGCATGGACGATATAGTTGGTAATATCCACCACATTATTGATAGGACGCAGGCCGATAATACGCAACTTGTTCTGCAACCATTCGGGGCTTTCTTTCACTGTAACCCCTTTCACCGTAACGCCGGCATACCGGGGACATGCCTCGCTGTTCTCTACAGTTACTTTAATATCCAAATCGTGATTTTCTACCGCAAAAGCGTCTACCGAAGGTTTCTTCAAGGCAGCCTGCTTACCGTTCTGTATCAAGTAGGCATACAAGTCGCGTGCCACCCCATAATGTGAGCAAGCATCGGCACGGTTGGGAGTGATGTCCACTTCCAGCACGTAATCGCTCTTGATGTTATAGTAGTCCTTGGCAAGCGTACCCGGAACAGCTGTTTCCGGCAGTACGATGATGCCTGCGTGGTCCGTACCGATACCGATTTCATCTTCAGCACAAATCATGCCGACAGATTCCACGCCACGAAGTTTTGATTTCTTGATGGTAAAGCATTCGTCACCGTCATACAGTTTTGTACCCAACGTGGCTACTACCACTTTCTGTCCGGCAGCTACATTCGGAGCGCCGCATACAATCTGCACGGGTTCACCTTGTCCCAGGTTCACCGTAGTGACGTGCATATGGTCTGAGTTAGGATGAGCTTCGCATGTCAGCACTTCGCCGATGACCAGTCCTTCCAGTCCGCCTTTAATAGTTTGCACCTCTTCCACACTTCCCGTTTCCAGTCCGATGGAGGTCAGTGCCGCAGCAACTTCATCCGGTGTCAAATCGAAATCGACATACTCTTTCAACCAATTATAAGAGATATTCATATCATTATATTTTTATTGTTTCCAAAAGTGACCTGCAAAGGTAATAAGATTTTTTGGTTGGCAGGGAATTATAAATGAAGAAAATAACAAAAAGGCGATGAAGTGCTTTCCCTTCACCGCCTTTCTCCTAATATTCTATATAAATCTACAATTTATACATTCATTGCATTGGCGCCTAAAGCTCCCAATATGGCGGAAGCAACAGCTATCACTACCTTCAAAATTTTGTCCCAAACGTTCTTTTTCATAGTTTTAATCTTTCAAAATTAGTAAATACATCTTATCCTAACGGGTTCTCTCCCTGGTCACCGTCGGAACCGCCACCGGAATTACCACCATCACCGGCATCATCCTTACCGTCCGTAACCACTCCCGTCCATTTCTCAAACTCCACCCCTTGGAGCAGGGCACGCGTAGTGCCGATGGCAGCCGGGCGCGTATATTCCGGAGTAAACTGGCAGCGTAGAGCAGTCACCTGATTGGGATTCACGTCTTCAAATTTGACCACTCCTTTACCTCGCGTACGGGCCTTCATGGTGAATGTGCCTAAGCCATCCAGACGCACCGTACGGCTGTTCAGCAACTGGCTCCTCATTACCGTCATCAGGTTACGGATTACATTATGTACGTCACCCGGAGTCAATGAAGACTTCTCGGCAATCACCTCAGCCAGCTGTTGCGCATCCACGGCCCTTCCCACTTTCTTCAAACTCAGATGCCAAAGTTTGGCACCTTCTTTTGTCGCCAGAGACGACTGTCTTGCATAATAAAATAAAGGCATAGTTTCTTTCTCCTTTTTACATTTTTAATTCAACATGGTTTTTAATCTCGTTTTGTTGATCAACAATGCAAAGGTGAGGATATATTTGCCTGTAAACAAAGAAAACAGCCTCGCTGAAGCTGTTTTCTGAGATAAGTTCATAAAGTATTGATTTACAAGCTGACAGATTAGGCAAGCCAACTTAATCAAGATATCCTACGATGATGATTGCCTGTACTGCCATATAGGTCAAAGATACTATGACATGGGGAATCTTCAGCTCATTCGCCATAATCTGATAAGATGTTTGCGATGCGGTAGTCCGATATTCTCATGAAGCATCAGGCGGTGAATATTTGGCACGCTTGCAGAAATTGAAGAAGCAGAAGACTAGAACGGAACAGACAACGGTATAGATGAAATCCGCATTGACAAACGTATTGGCAACCGACAGCATTGTCAAGGTCGTAGTTAAAAAAGCTGTATTTTCATCTATTATTTTACTATGGCCTCTTTTATACACTCCACGATATAATATACATCTTCATCAGTCACCCACGGCCCGGCAGGAAGGCACATACCGATTTTAAAAATAGCTTCGGATACCCCATTGATATAAGCCGGAGCATCCTTATAGACCGGCTGCTTGTGCATCGGTTTCCAAACCGGGCGTGCCTCTATTTTTTTGCCAAGCATAAAAGCACGCAAAGCCTCCACATTCTCGTTGGGCTGGCAATCTGTTGTAGCACAATCTACGGCATGAATCACACCTGCAGCACCACCTACGGCAGTCCTGACAACATCCTTATAAGCATTTTCCTGCCCTTTGATGCGAAGTGAAGAATCCAGAGTGATTGTACAAAGCCAGAAATTAGAGTCATAATCAGCCGAAGGAGCTTCATGCAGCAATACCCCCTCCACATCCTTAAGCAGTTCCTTATAGAGAGCCTGCACATGTCGGTGATGTGCAATATGCTTATCGGCAACGGTCATTTGACCACGACCAATACCTGCACATATATTACTCATGCGATAGTTATACCCTATCGCCTCATGCTGGTAATAAGGATAAGCCTCACGAGCCTGCGTGGCATACCACATGATTTGATTCTTGCTTTCGGCATCTTTACAAATCAACGCACCACCGCCACTGGTAGTAATCATCTTGTTACCGTTAAAGCTCAGCACCCCGAACTTGCCGAACGTCCCCAGTACCTGTCCCTTAAAACGGGAGCCAAAACCTTCGGCAGCATCTTCCACCACTGGAATAGCATACCTATAGGCTATCTCCATGATACGTGTACAGTCATAGGGCATGCCGTACAATGCCACAGGAACAATAGCTTTTGGCTTTTTTCCAGTCTTGGCAATGCGGTCCTTGATGGCTTCTTCCAACAGTTCCGGAGACATGTTCCAAGTTTCTTTCTCAGAATCCACAAATACCGGAACAGCCCCCAGATAAGTGACCGGATGCGAAGACGCACAGAATGTGAAGCTTTGTACAATCACTTCGTCACCCTGTCCCACTCCGCAAGCCAACAGAGCCAAATGTACTGCCGCCGTACCGGCCGAAAGTGCCACCACTTCCTTGCCTTCGCCTACAAAACGTTTCAAATCCTCTTCAAAAGCATTCACATTAGGACCAAGAGGAACCACCCAGTTCGTATCGAAGGCTTCTTTTACATATTTCTGTTCAATACCCTCCTCGCTCATATGGGCAAGGCAAAGATAAATAGTTTTATCCATAAATATATATGTGATTATTTAATGATCAGACTTCGGATTCCTCACATAGTGGGGAATAAAAAGAAAGGAAACGGCTTTATAAATCCTTTCCAGATATCGGAATAATTTACTCATAAATGTTTCCATGACCGGGATACAGACTGCAATCCTTTGTTAATTCCATGATACGTTCTTTCGAGATCCGTGCATCTTCCCTATCGCTATTAGGGAATGAGGCAATGACTTTAACACCCGGGATATATGAATCACCCGAGAAAACATTGTTCTCGACTTTATAGGTAAGGCAGCTTTTATCATGTCCGGGAGTTTTAAACACTTCCACGAAAATTCCCGGAAATATTTCCACTTTATCATTCTCATGTAAAACCGTCACATTATCTCCCATCCATATTACAGGATCATTGTGATAACGGGAAAAATTAAGTTTATCCGAACCTAAAGCCTCCTTACCGAAAGAGGAAGTGTAAACTGTGCAATCAGGATACAATCGTAATAAATCTTTTATACCATAAATATGGTCGTAATGAGTATGAGTCAGAAACAAGGCTTGTACCGTTCCGCACTTTTCCTGAACACACTGCTTTATAGGAGCAATATCCCCAATATCTATCAATACATGCCCATCTTTCCCCTCAACAGACAGTATATAAGTATTGGAGGTGAAAACAGAATTGACAATCTGATGGATGTTCATTTCAGTTATGACCGTTGAAAGCCTCGGTGGTAGCATTACCTTCCTTATTGATCCCTTCTCTAACGAACACTTTCTTTATGGTTAGCAGAATAATCTTCACGTCCAGCCAGAAAGAAATATGATCCACGTACCACACATCCAGTTCAAACTTACGTTTCCAACTGATATCATTCCGTCCGTTTACCTGTGCCCACCCCGTAATTCCCGGACGTACTTCATGGCGACGGAACTGTTCCTCTGAATATAAAGGAAGATACTTCGGCAATAAAGGACGGGGACCAACTAATGCCATATCCCCCTTTAATACATTTATTAGTTGTGGCAATTCATCTATGGAAAGAGAACGGACTATTTTCCCAATCTTTGTCAGACGTTTAGCATCCGGCAACAAATTTCCTTCTGAATCCTGCTCATCTGTCATTGTCTTAAACTTTATGGCTTTGAATATTCGAGCATTTTTTCCGGGGCGATCCTGGGTAAAAAAGACACCGGCACCCTTATTGGTGAAATGGAGGAAAATTATCAGAAGAAGTAATATGGGCCAGATAACCAACAGAGCTATAAAAACAATTACAAAGTCTAACCCACGCTTTAATCCTCTTTTATACATAAGCCTATAATTTCATTGATCAAAAGAGTTCTCTTTCTTTATACGATACCCCACATCTATTATTTGTGTATTATCACTAATTAAGATATCTTTCCTAAATAAACCTCTATGAATTGATAGACATACAATCTTTAAATCAAGCATAAATGAGCAATGATCCACATACCATACATCCAATTCAAATCTTTTACTAAAAGGGAGAAAATTTCGTCCATTTACTTGTGCCCAACCAGTAATCCCTGGACGCACTTCATGCCGACGAGCCTACTCTTTTGAATAGAGAGGCAAATATTCTGGCAATAAAGGTCTTGGACCAATCAATGCCATATCCCCTTTCAAAACATTAATCAATTGCGGAAGCTCATCAATACTAGTGGCACGAACAAATTTACCCACATGAGTCAATCGTTTAGCATCCGGCAATAATTTGCCTTCTGCATCCCGTTCATCCGTCATACTTTTAAACTTTATCAAACGGAATATTCTTCCATCCTTTCCAGGACGCTCCTGAGTAAAGAATGCTCCTGCACCTTTATTGGCAAAATGCAACCAAATAGTAATAAGTAATAAAATGGGCCAGATAACAACCAATACAATAAAGACCAGAATGAAATCAATCACTCTTTTCAAACCATGTTTATACATACTCGCAAAAATGCTTCATTATAGCCTTATAACTCTTATCTACAGTATAATTCTCACACAAGAATCTATACCCTTTTTCTCCCATCTCTTTCATCCGTTTATCATCCTCTATCATAAACTCCACCATCTTCATAAAGGTATCTATACTCCCATTCTCTGTCCACAGACCGAAACCTCTTTCTTCAGCTATCTGTCCGATATCCGTATTAACATCCGTAGCCATTAGCACCGGCATCCTACATTCCAAATACGAAAGCAGACGCGATGGGAAATTGGGTATCGTAAACCGCTTGTCCAGGAATATCAAGCCTACATCACACAAGCTCACCAATTCATCATATTTTACTTTCGGCAATGCAGTAAGAAGACAAGCGTTTTGGGGCAAGTGTGTATCAAACCATAATTTAACCCTCATATACTCCGTACCACTACCTACAATTACAAAATACGAGTTATCCCGCTTTTCATTCTCCTCAATCACTTTCAATAAAAAATCTATCCCTTGAGGTTTTCCCAGATTACCCCCATAGATAAAAATCCTTTTTGATATAGGAATATTCAATTCTTTCAGCAGTTCACTCTCTTTCCTATCTCCTTTCAACCTTTCCTGCAACTTCACACTGTTCGGACAGATTTCCACCTTTGCCGCATCAATGGCAGGATTATGCTTCAACACATACTCACAGTTGGCAGGTGACATACAACCGATAAAGTCTGACAATTCATAAAGTTTTTCTTCTTTACTCCTGAACATCCTATAAAGAAAACTTTTCTTGGAGAACATACCCAAATCCACCGCATTCTGCGGAAAAATATCCTTTAGCATCAGATAGGTTTTAGCATTCCAGCGTTTTCTCAAGGTCTGGATTACCTTATTGAAGGTGATGGGAGGAGTGGAATAAAGAATAAGGTCGAATTTCACATCCCGCCAGTATTTATTAATGGCATGCAGATACTGGCTTTCCAACAATAAAGTGCCAATCCCCTTCTCCACAATATTCGTTTTCTGGATATTGAGTGTCTTTACCTTCAATATTCTTGCACCGTCGTTCTCCATGACTCCGGTAGGCTGATGGAATCTCCGCTCGTAAGGGGATACTATATACATGGCATGCCCGTTCCTTATAAATTCACGCATCAGGTCCGTATAGATACCACGCTCTTCCAAACCATTGATACGGGATATTGTCAAAAAAAGAATGTTCATCCCAGCAGTCAGAATTTTCTCCAAACCATCTTGTTCACCACTCCCGTATAGCTCTGAATCAACTTCACAACCTTGGCCGATACATTCTCATCCGTATAATTGGGCACCGGCAGGCCATCGTCACCATTCCTATTCATCTCCACAGCAGTATCTACAGCCTGAAGCAAGGATTTCCCATCAATACCGGCAAGGACAAAGATACCCTTGTCAAGAGCCTCGGGACGCTCCGTACTCGTACGGATGCATACAGCCGGGAAAGGATGCCCCACAGAAGTGAAGAAACTGCTCTCCTCAGGCAGGGTACCGCTGTCACTCACAACGGCATAGGCGTTCATCTGCAGGCAGTTGTAGTCGTGGAAACCGAGAGGTTCATGCTGAATCACACGTCTGTCAAGTGCAAAGCCGCTTGATTCCAGACGTTTCCTGCTACGGGGATGACAACTGTAAAGTATGGGCATGTCATATTTCTCGGCCATAGCGTTAACCGCGCTGAAAAGGGACAGGAAGTTCTTCTCCGTGTCAATGTTCTCTTCCCGGTGCGCGGAAAGCAGGATGTATTTACCTTTCTGGAGATGCAATCTCTGGTGAATATCGCTGGACTCTATTTCGGACAAATTCTCATGCAGGACTTCCGCCATGGGCGAACCGGTTACGTATGTACGTTCTTTCGCCACGCCCGAAGCGTTCAGGTATCTGCGGGCATGCTCCGAATAGCAGAGGTTCACATCGGAAATGACGTCCACAATACGGCGGTTGGTCTCCTCAGGCAGGCACTCGTCAAAGCAGCGGTTGCCTGCCTCCATATGGAAGATGGGGATATGCAGACGTTTCGCGCCTATCACGCTCAGGCAGGAGTTCGTGTCTCCCAACACCAGCACGGCATCAGGTTTCACCTGCACCATCAGCTTGTAACTGGCGTTGATAATATTCCCCATCGTGGCACCGAGGTCATCGCCGACGGCATCCATATACACATCCGGATCTTTCAGCCTCAGGTCACGGAAGAAGACACCGTTCAGGTTATAGTCGTAATTCTGGCCGGTGTGGGCCAGAAGACAGTCAAAATAACTGCGGCATTTGTTGATGACAGCCGCCAGGCGGATGATTTCCGGACGGGTGCCCACCATAATCAGAAGTTTCAGTCTGCCGTTCTCCTGAAACCTGACTTGCGAATAATCCAATTTTATATCCATCTGTTCCTGTATTCTTTAACTCGTTTCAGACTTTTTCAAAATAAGTGTCCGGACGTGCCGGGTCGAAACACTCGTTGCACCACATGAAAGTCACCAGGTCTTCCGTTTCCGAAAGGTTGACGATATTGTGCGTATAGCCGGGAATCATCTCCACGACCTCCATCCTCCCGCCGCTTACCTCGAAGCTGACAACCTCCTCCGTACCTATCTTGCGGAGCTGTATCAGACCGTGGCCGCTCACCACCACAAACTTCTCGTTCTTGGTATGGTGCCAATGCTGGCCTTTCGTAATACCCGGTTTGGAGATATTCACAGAGAATTGCCCGCGGTCAGAAGTACGGATGATTTCAGTAAAACTGCCACGGTTGTCCACATTCATTTTCAGGGGATAACTGAAACGCTCTTGGGGCAGGTATGAGAGATACGTGGAATAAAGCTTCTTTGCGAAGGCATCACTCAAATCCGGGACGGACAAGGTACCGGGCATTTGCCTGAAAGACCTTATCAGTTCCACAATGCCGCCCAAGGTAATGGTATGCACCACGGGCACTTCGCAATAATCCCCGTTGCGGTGTTCCCTGCCGCTCAGGGCAGAGATAAGCTCGTCCACCACATCGTCTATGTAAACCAGGTGCATCACCACCGAAGGGTCGTTCACCCGGATGGGCAAGTCATGGGCGATGTTATTGCAGAAAGTGGCCACCGCGCTGTTATAGTTGGGGCGACACCATTTGCCGAAAACATTCGGGAAGCGGTACACCAGTACCTTTGCACCCGTTTCCCTGGAGTACTCGAACAACAGTTGCTCCCCTGCCCGCTTCGATTCACCGTAAGGGTTGTCGAGTGCGGCCTGCGTGGAAGAGGAAATCATTACCGGACAGGTATTGCCGTGCTTCTTCAATGTATCAAGCAGCGTGGAGGCGAAGCCGAAGTTCCCCTTCATAAACTCAGACGCATCCTGGGGACGGTTCACGCCCGCCAGATTGAAGACAAAGTCAGCCTGCTTGCAATAGACATCCAGTTCGGCAGGGTCACTGTCCATGTCATATTCGTAAATGGTAAGTCCCTCACCTGCAATGCCATAATTACGGGCTTTCCCGTCACGGATGTTATGCAGCTGGGATACAAGGTTCCGGCCGACAAACCCTCGGGCGCCGGTCACTAAGATTTTCATAAACTAATGGGATTGGATAGGATGGAAAAGTTAACAATGGCTATACTATTCGCTCTTGATTTCCGCGCTCTTCGCCTTTTCCTCCATCCCGAGGTCTTCGCGGATGAAGCGGAGTTTCAAGAGAAGCTTTTTCATGCCCTCCACATCCAGGCGGGCGGTGTTATGGCTGTGATAGTCCTCTATACGGGCAATATCCTCATTGCCTTCCGTGAAGAACTTGTCATAGTTCAGGTCACGGGTGTCGCAGGGGATGCGGTAGTAGTCGCCCATGTCGACAGCCTTTGCCATCTCCTCGCGGGTTACCAGTGTCTCATACAGTTTCTCGCCGTGGCGCGTGCCGATGGTCTTCACCTCCGTCTCACCGTATTTCGGATCAACCTGCGCGTATGTTTCCTTCAAGGCCTGCGCCAATACATCCAAGGTGGCGGCAGGAGCCTTCTGCACGAACAGGTCACCGTTATGCCCGTGCTCAAACGCATAGATTACCAGATCCACGGCATCGTCCAGAGTCATCATGAAGCGGGTCATGTTGGGGTCCGTTACCGTAATGGGCCTGCCGTTCTTTATCTGCTCCACCCACAAGGGAATCACAGAACCGCGACTTGCCATCACATTGCCGTAACGGGTACAGCAGATAGTAGTTCCTGCCCCGTCACCCAGGGCACGGCCCTTGGCTATGGCAACCTTCTCCATCATGGCCTTGCTGATACCCATGGCATTGATGGGATAAGCAGCCTTATCCGTAGAAAGGACCACCACATTCTTTACTCCGTGCGCTATGGCTGATTCCAGTACATTGTCCGTACCAATTACATTGGTCTGTACGGCTTGTAACGGAAAGAACTCACAACTCGGAACTTGCTTTAGAGCAGCAGCAGAAAATACATAATCCACTCCCATCATTGCACCGTCCACAGACTGGCGGTCACGCACGTTACCAATGTAGAATTTCACTTTCGGATTCTGCAGGTGATGACGCATGTCATCCTGCTTCTTCTCGTCGCGACTGAAAATGCGGATTTCCTTGATATCAGAATCGAGGAAACGACGCAATACAGCGTTACCAAAGGAGCCGGTACCGCCAGTGATTAATAAGACTTTATCTTTAAAAATCGACATAATAATGTTTAGTAATTTCCAATTTAATAATATAAATTCTTATAAGTAAGTCAAACTAACTAATCTACTTATTCTTTGTCTATAAGATAATTTCTCCTTTCCCATTTTAGAATCTGCATTTTAGGTATCACCATAGGTTTCGTCTTCATCCACATTGTCCCCCAGCTTAATCCAAGCCCAAAAGAGGACATCAACAAGGTAGTCTCTTCCTGCATCAACCGTTCACGCAAGCGGCTCACCATTAATGAAGGAATGGAAGCTCCACCCAAGTTTCCAAACTCCTCCAAGTTATAAGGAACCTTCTCTTTGGGCAACTTCAACTTCTTCACAATACGATCCACAATCATCTTGTTCGCCTGGTGAATCAAGAAATAGTCTATATCCGTTTCACGATTAATTTTATAATCGTCTAAAAAGGCTTCGACGGATATAGGAGGACGGGATATAGCGAAAGAAAAGACATTCATTCCATTTATCAATGTATGAATAGGAGCACGCACAATGCCATTGCCAAAATCTTCATATTCAAAGGAAGCAGGTGTAGCCGGATGGCGGAAACCACCGTGAGGGGTCATCAAAGCTTCATATCCCTTACCGTAGGTATGAAAATCAACTACAATATCATTGGCAGTCTCATCATATTCCAAAGCTATGGCTGTACCGCAGTCACCGAATAAAGGTACACGGCTTTTGTCTTTCATGGACCCCATCCGCAAAGCCGTATCACCTACAAGCAACAAGGCACGCTTTACATTACCTGCCGTCAACAGGGTACCGGCAACTGTTATGGCATACATACACCCACAACAACCCATTGGAATATCCATACAGAAACAATTTTCCGACAAGCCAAGCCTGTCTTGCAATATGCAGGAAGTAGGAGGAGTACGATAATCACCCGTAACAGACTCAAACAACAATACATCAATACTGTCCTTCTCCCAACCCAGCTCTTCAAGCAGTTTCTCGGCAGCAGCCTGGCACATATCCGAGGCGCACATTGTGTCCGGAGCGATATGCCTTTCTTTTATACCGACTGTATTATCGAATACATCAGCTTCCTCTTGGGAAAGAAGTCCCAGTTCGGAAGTTTTTACCACATTCTCCGGAACGGTCATAGCCACTCCCTTCATGCCGACATTCTTAATTTCCCATCTTGCCATTATCTTGACCCTTAAAGTTCAACTTCGTATTTTTTCAATATCTCACGTCCCTTTCCATAGGAAGTAAATTCCATGATATCCTCTGGGTCAAACATTACGTCAAAGGACTCTTCCAACAATGCGATTATATTCAGTTGGTGAACAGAATCCCAGGATTCCACGCTGTCTTTTGAAAAACTATCGTTCAACACTGCACTATCCACCCCAAACACTTCTACAAAAGCTTCATTATACTTTTCAATATTCGTCATCGTTCCTATCTTTTTTATGAATTCAACTTACTATACAATATTTTTCCCGCCTCATTCTTAGGTATGTCAGCAATCACTTTTACCTCAAAAGCCGAGGCTACCAGTTTGGTCTTTTCAACCAGTATCTCCTTTACAGCCACCGCATATTTTTCATCGGTTAAATAGACGGTCATCTTATCGTCTGTACCCACACAAGCACACTCTATCGGATATTTCCCTTTGATTATCTGCTCGCACTCATCCAGACCGATGCGCATGCCAAACAGCTTCAAAAAACGTCCCATACGCCCCACAATGTAATAACAGCCGTCCTCATCCCTGTAAGCCAAGTCACCGGTACGCATAAAGCCATTACGTTCATCGCCCAGCAGCAAATCTTCCCGACTGCGGGCATATCCCATTGTCACATTCCTGCCACGATAGCACATTTCACCTTCCGTGTGAGAACCTTCTATCACATTTCCGTCACTATCTATCAAGGACAGTTCCGCATTGGGAACTGCCCGACCTATACTTCCGCATTTGGATATTGCATATTCAGCAGGAAGATAGGCCATGCGGGCAGTACCTTCAGACTGGCCGTAAGTAGCTATCCAGCGTTTGCCGGTATCACGGCAATATTCAGCAAACTTCAGATTCAGCTGGCGAGGCATCTTACCGCCACCCTGAGTAAGCAAAGTCAAATCAGGCAAATCCATACGGAAGAAACGCATCAGATTCAAAATTTCAAAGCTGTAGGGCACTCCAGTAAAACTGGTGGCCCGCTGTTCCTTCATGAAACTCCAGAAAGCCTTGTCCGTCATGCTTTGGTGGGTTATCAATATAGTGGCACCCACATATAGGTGGCTAAATACTACGGACAGCCCCATTGTATAATACAATGGCAGCACCAGCAATGGACGGTCAGAGGAGGTCAGTCCAAAGAAAGTGGAGATATTCAGAGCTGCCGCCTCTATATTCTCATATTTATGACGAACCAATTTGGGACTTCCCGTAGAGCCGGAAGTCGGCAGCAGATGGGACAAGTCATCATGTACCCTACATGGTTCCATTCCGGTACATAGTAAAGTATAGCCATAATACTCATACACAGACTCATATTGCAGTGTGTCCGCCATCGATGATGGTACACACACATAAGGAGGACGGTAAATCTCAAACAAATTATGAAAAAGCCCTTCCTCAATATGAGCATTCAATATCAAGGGGACATTACCGGAATTAATGCTACCGATACTCCATGCTATCCCACCAACATTATTTTCTGTCAACAAGAACAACAGGGAACGCTGAGGAAGTAAAGCACCGATTTTCTCCGAAAATGCCAACAACTCCCCATACTTCAAGACAGTTCCCGAAGCATCTATCACAGCAACCGCCTCTTGTGGTCGCTCGTTCAAACTTAATATCATCTTATTTTTATGTAAGCACTCAATTTAGGGCATCCCCCTTCGAAAGGGCACTTTTCAGTGCCCTAAACCGAGTTTTGTTAATTAATTAGTCTTGAATTTAACATTGGCTGGTAGCCAAAGTGATTTTGTCAGGAACCATGTTAACATAATCCCTGCATCCGTTAAAGATATTTTTGAAAAAAGTTCCGATGAAGTTCCAGACAGAACTGCCATGAAGCTTTACCGTTCCAATCACACTATGATATGTTGCAGCCATCCCAGCACCGGCATCACTACCATAATGAAGTGAATTATTACGTTGGGTAGTCAGCTTTCGAATGGTTCGCTCTGCCAGATTGTTGTCTATAGGTAATTCACCATCATCCAAGTAGGCAAAAATCTCTTTCCAGAACCGGTTCAGATAATTGAGAGCTTCCCTATAATACCGACTTCTAAATTCTGAATCCTTTAACAGTTCACTGTCCAACTGACTGCGCAATTCTATCAGGAGTTCCTTCGTTTCCAGACTTTGCCTTTCTCGGAACCTTTCCTTGGGAGTTAATCCGGCATCATCGTATTTACGCTCCCTCATAAAGAACTCCTT